>CAZKNE010000058.1:0-9049 GCA_964554005.1 uncultured bacterium
ACGCGCCCGTGTATGTCACGGAGCCGACTGTGCCGATTACGTTTGGCGTTGACATCGGGAACGATGGTTATGACCATGTTACGCTGTATTATCGATACGGCGCGACGTTGGGTGAAGCAGATGCGGCGAGCTGGATCACGACCTCAACGGTCTCGACGGACCCTTCTGGAACGTTTGATTTTAGCTGCGCCAACGGCGATGGTTATTATCAGTTCTTCACTCGGGCAACGAGCGGTAGTTGGATTGTCGAGCCGATCCCTGATGTGCCAGATGCCACCACACTCTATGACGGCATTGCGCCGGAGACATCGGTCAGCGCGACCTCCATCAGCCCAGGTGCGCAGTTTGACCTGACATACACCACGGTCGAGGCCTATGGCCTGGTCAAGATCGACATCTACTACTGTTATCAGGGGACCTGCTACCTGCTCACGACGGTTCACGATACGAATGGGACGGTCGTGTTTAACACCCAGGGCAACGAGGGTGTTTACGAGTTCTATACGATAGGGACGGACACGGCCGGCAACGTGGAGGGCATCCCACCGGGTGGCTACGATTGTGCGGTTACGGTGGACCTGTCGCCGCCCGAGTCGGCTGCGAGCGTTGAGACTTACGGAACAGGCTTCCCGATCGAGGTGACCTTTGGTGCGAGCGACACAGTAACGCAGGTTACTAATGTGGCTCTTTGGGTGAAGTTCGATGGCGGCGCTTGGACGGATACGGGTCTTTCAGGGGTGGGCGAGCTGGGCACTCTCTACTTCACGCCTGCTTCTGCCCTTGAGGGCACCTATTACTTCTACACGTTCGCGTCGGACGAGGCTGGACACACTGAGGCGGTTCCGGCTGCGCCGGACGACCAGATAACGATAGACTGGACTGCGCCTCAGACGAGCTGCGACTCGCCCGAGTTCACGAATGATGCGACAGTGCCGGTGACCTATACGGCGTCTGACGCAGTTTCTGGGATGAGCTCCGTCTCCGCATGGGTATATACGGGCGGTGCCTGGCAGGATACTGGCCTGGTTGGCCCTGCCAACGGTGGCGTCATCAACGTTGATGTCTCGGCGTGGGGTGAGGGCACATTTGGGTTCTGCACGGTTGGCAGCGACAACAGTGGTAACGTTGAGGCGTTGCCCTCTGAGCCGGTAATAACGACGCTCTACGATGCGACGGAGCCGACTTCTGCGGCTGGTTTACCTGCCGAGGGTGTTTTTGCGAACACGATGCCGATCAGTGTGCCATACACGGTGGACGATTCGGGAAGCGGCGTGGCTAGCGTGTCGCTCTGGTTCAAGTTTGACGGAGGTGCTTGGCAGGATTCTGGACTCAGCAATGTGCCGAGCGGCTTGTCGATTATGGCGGATGGCAGCTTCTCGTTCGAGGCTCCTCATGGCGATGGCGCCTACGAGTTCGCAACGCGAGCTCTGGACAATGCGGGCAATCTGGAGTCACTGCCTGAGACGCCGGACGGTGGCGCGTTGGTCTTTGACCAGACGGCGCCGACCTCCTCTGTGGCTTTTGAGGGGACCTATGCCATCGCTTTCCCCATTGCGCTTCCGTTCACTGCGGCTGACACGACGTCGGGCATCGCGAGTGTAGCTCTTTACGTGTCGTTTGACGGCGGAGCTTATGAGGATACTGGCCTAGAAGCGACCGGCGCTGAGGGGAGCTTCGACTACACGCCAGAGACGCTTGTCGCAGGGATTTACAGGTTCTACACCATCGCAACGGACAACGCGGGCAACGTTGAATCCGTGCCGGGTGGGCCGGATGCGACCATCATATTTGACACGGTCGCCCCTGTCTCCGTGGCGAGCGTATCTGCTGAATACACGAACAGCTTCCCGATAGTCGTTTCGTTCACTGCTTATGATGCCGGAACCGGGCTTGTGGGTGTGGACCTCTGGGTGAGTTTTGACAACGGGACCTTCGCTGATACGGGCCTTTCCTCGACTGAGTCCTCAGGCACATTCAACTACATGCCGGGGACCTTGACTGATGGGACGTTCAGCTTCTATACAATAGCCTCGGACATCGCCGGGAACGTCGAGGCGGCGCCGGATGAGGCGGACGGGTCGATCGTGGTGGACCGGACGGTTCCGACGTCATCGTGCTCGATAGAGGGAACTTTCGTCAACTCGTTCCCACTGTCGGTTGACTACACGAGTGCAGACACCGGGACGGGCGTCGAGCACATTGACCTCTACTACCGCTGCAACAATGGGAGCTGGGTGAAGGCAACGACGCTGACGGAGCCATCGGGCACGTTTGCCTTCACGCCTGATACCGCCGCAGATGGGTATTACGAGTTCTACACTAAGGCGTTCGACTATGCTCTGAACGCGGAGCCGACCGCTGGGCCGGACGACGGCGTAAGGGTTGACGCCACGCCGCCGATCTCCTCGGTAACAGCTCCGGATTCGGTGAAGGTGGTTCCGTTCTATGTTCTGTTCAACGCTCGGGACGATGAGGCAGGCGTTTCAACGACCGCGCTTTGGTTCAGCTACAATGGTGGTGAGTGGGTAGATTCCGGGCTCGAGAGCACTGGAACAGCCGGTCAGTTCGAGTTCACGGCGGCCGAGGGTCAGGGGAGTTATCGGTTCTACACTGTTTGTGAGGACAAGATCGGCAACGCGGAGGCTGCGCCAAGCGTCCCAGATGCTTTGACTGTTTATCACATCCCTGCGGGAGATGCCTATGTCAGCACGAACAGCCTGAACTTTGGGGAGGTGGACGTTGGGAGGCAGGCCATAAGTTCGTTTACGGTCAGCAACTACGGCGACGCGGACTTAACCGTCAGCGCGGTCTCGAGCGATGATCCTGCGTTTACGGTCTCATTCATGGGCACGCTACCTCAGAAGCTTGCACCGGACGTCAGTATGCCGGTCAGCGTGGCGTTTGCGCCTGATGCAGCGGGCGCTTTTGTGGGTGAGGTCTCGGTCGTTACTGATGATCCGGATACGCCTGTGATGACGATTGCTCTCTCAGGGGTCGGTGTTGAGGTTCCTGGCGAGTTCACGGTGGATATATGGCCGAATGAGAATATGTTCCATTTTGGTGACACGCTGACGATCGAGATGAGCGTTGCGAACACCGATGAGCCGGTGTCGATCGACCTTTACGCAGTTCTGACGTTTGACTATGGCGGTCCTGATGAGCGTAGCTGGTCCGCCTCACCGGGCGGCACTTGGACAGAAGGCTTTTCGATGTATAGGACCGGCTGGGAGATCGAGACAGGGCACGATGAGACGATGGAGCTTCTTTCTGAAACGGTGCCTTGTGAGGTGCCGATGGTGGTCAAGTCAGGTGCTTACACGCTCAGGATTGCCGCGCTTCAGACGGGCACGCTTAACTTCGTGACCGACATGGTAACGACGGGATTCTGGGTTGTGGGCGAGCCTTTTGTGGATATTTCGGCGGACAAGGAGATATATTCGGCGAACGGCGACACAATTCAGATTTCGCTTGACGCAGATGTGCCGTTCGCGCTGATGACGGACTTCTACGTCGTGATGTTCGCGCCGGATGGGTCTTTCTGGTGCCCAACTGGATTTGGGGAGGCCGGATGGGTTCAGGGCGGTGTTCCAATGCTCGCCGGGATTTCGTTGAATGCGGGCTTCAAGTTCTCGAGTGTTGGTTTCACCATGAACCTGCCCACAGGGGCGCCGTTCAATCAGATTGGCGACTACGTGATCTACGCGGCACTTACCGAGCCGGGGACGATGACGCCGCTTTCTGATATTGGTTTGGCGACTTTCTCGCTGCAATAGCGATAGCTCCGAAGAGTGTTTAATTGTTAATTGACGGGCGCCTCGGTGATTGAGGCGCCCGTTTCTTGTTTTGGATTTTGGAAACTACGGAACCTGCGCGGTAGATGTGTGTTTTTTCCCTTGACTTGACTGTAAAGTTGAGTAATGTTCTGCTTTATCTGAATTGGAAAGTTTGGTGGACATTTTTTGCTTGCCCTGTGGCATGGCCTTGAAAGGCGGTTGAGCGCCGAGGCAGGAGGTGAGGGGGGTTTTTACGTTTGTTGAGAAATGATATTGACTTAGTTCAGACAGACCCTATATTTGTTATAGAAGTTGAGGGAAGAGAGTGCTGGCGCTTGTTTACTGGCTGTTAGATTGGGCTTTTCGCACCTTTCATGGGCAAGGGAGTGGTGTATTAGTCGGTCTCGAACGAGGGATTCGGGCGGGAATAGCTCAGTTGGCTAGAGCATCAGCCTTCCAAGCTGAGGGTCGCGGGTTCGAATCCCGTTTCCCGCTTTATTTGTTGGTTTATTTCTGCCCACGTAGCTCAGCAGGTTGAGCACTTCCTTGGTAAGGAAGAGGACACCGGTTCAAGTCCGGTCGTGGGCTTTTGAGATGAGTTCTGGGACTGAAGAGGCAATTTTGAGGAACGTTAAGGTTGTTTGCTGGATTCCTCGCATTGACTGTATTTTAGGAGGTTTATGATGGCAAAGGCGAAGTACGAGCGGACGAAGCCTCATGTGAACGTTGGCACGATCGGTCACGTTGACCACGGTAAGACAACGTTGACTGCTGCAATGACGCTTTGTCTTTCCAAGAGGGGGCTTGCTGAGTACACATCGTTCGACAGGATCGACAAGGCCCCCGAGGAACGTGAGCGAGGCATAACGATTGCTATTGCTCACGTCGAGTATGAGACGGAGAAGAGGCATTACGCGCACGTAGATTGTCCAGGTCATGTTGATTACATAAAAAACATGATCACGGGTGCGGCTCAGATGGATGGGGCGATTCTGGTCGTTGCGGCGGACGATGGTCCGAAGTTACAGACAAGGGAGCATATTCTTCTCGCCAAACAAGTGGGCGTGCCTTACATAGTTGTCTATCTCAACAAGACTGATTTGGTTGACGATCCAGACTTGATCGAGATCATCGACATGGAAGTTCGGGAGCTGCTGAACAAGTATGAGTATCCCGGAGACGATGTGCCGATCATCCGTGGTTCGGCTCGCAAGGCTCTTGAGTGTGGCTGCGGCAAGGATGAATGTGAGAACTGCGGCTCAATTATGAAGCTCGTGCATGCCATTGACGACTACATTCCGACTCCGGAGAGGGCCATTAACAAGCCGTTTCTGATGTCTGTTGAGGACGTTTTCAGCATCCAAGGACGAGGCACGGTAGCGACAGGGAGAGTCGAGCGCGGCGTGATCAAGATGGGTGAGGACGTTGAGATAGTGGGGATTCACGAGACACGGAAGACGGTGTGCACAGGTGTTGAGATGTTCCGCAAGACGCTCGATACTGGCGAGGCGGGCGACAACATTGGGGTGCTGTTGCGTGGGATCAAGCGTAATGAGATCCAGCGTGGCCAGGTCGTAGCCAAGCCTGGGACTATCACGCCGCACACGCATTTCAAGGCAAGGGTTTACGTTCTGTCCGAAAAGGAGGGCGGTCGGCACAAGCCGTTCTTCAACGGCTATCGGCCGCAGTTTTACTTCAGGACAACCGATGTGACTGGGACGATCAGTCTTCCGGAGAACGTCAACATGATAATGCCGGGCGACAACGTTGACATGGAAGTCCAGCTGATATGCCCGATCGCGATGGAGGTGGAGCAGCGCTTCGCCATCCGTGAGGGTGGCAGGACGGTTGGGGCTGGGGCGATTACAGAGATAATCGAGTAATATTATAGTCTGGAGAGCAGCTGGTGGCCAAGAAGGCTAAGAAGCAACGAGAGATAGTCACGCTCGGCTGTGTGGACTGCAAGCGCCACAACTACACCGCCACGCGGAATAAGCGGAAGCACCAGGATAAGTTAGAGCTGAGCAAGTATTGCAGATTTTGCAGGAAACACACCTCTCACAAAGAGGTCAGATAGCGCTTCAAGGCCGGACTGATATATGAAGGCCAGTAGCTCTAATGGCTAGAGCGCCGGACTCCAAATCCGGAAGTTGGGGGTTCGAATCCCTCCTGGCCTGCCATTCGAGTTGTGGACTTAGCATGATGATGACATGGGGTCAAGATGAACAAGCTCATAACGTTCCTTCGGGATGTTCGGCTTGAATTAAAGCGAGTAACGTGGCCGAACAAGGATCAGATAATGTCAGCGACGGTGGTTGTGATCGTGGCGACTCTGATTCTGTCGGCGTATCTTGGTATGGTGGATAAGTTGTTCTCTGTGTTACTGCGTCTCGCATTGAGGTAAGGGTTTAGGTTTGAGTCTTTCAGTCTTGACATCAGGAAACGAGGGCGAGGAGGATCGCGAGGTTCAGCCAGAGGAAATCGCTGCATCAGCATCCTCTCAGGAAGAGGCTGCGGTGGGCGAGGCGACCTCGGATGAGTCTGCTGCGGAGGAAGAGGACAGCCGGTTCCACTGGTATGCAGTTCACACGTATTCCAGCTACGAGAAGTCAGTCAGCAAGGCCATAGCTTTTTTGAGCGAGACGCACAAGGAGATCGAGGGCAAGATAGCCCGGATTTACGTTCCGACGGAACAGGTGAAAACGAGGCGCGCTGATGGACGCGAGATGAGGCGAGAGTGTGCCCTTTTTCCCGGATATGTGTTCTTGCGGATGGAGCTTACTCCGGATGTAGTTAAGGTCTGCACCGGAGCGCCGAAAGTAATTGGTTTCGTCAAGTCTGGCGACGACGAGTTGCAGATGTTCACCGACGAGGAGATAACGGCGATCGAGGAGGGCAAGAAGCAGAGGCAGCGCGCGGGTGCGAGGGAGGTTCCTTTCGCGGTTGGGGACCGCGTCAAGATAGTTGAGGGTTTGTTTGCGCCTTTTTCGGGAGACGTTGAGGACGTGTCGGCTGACAAGAAGCGGTTGAAGGTAACGGTGGGGATATTTGGCCGCCCGATTCCTGTTGAGCTTTCTTTTGATCAGGTTGAGCTTGCGGATGAGGAGGATTAGGAAGCATGAGGGAGGGTAGGTGCTTTGGCTAAAGAGGTTGTTGCGAGGTTGAAGCTGCAGATAGAGGGTGGTGCGGCGACGCCTTCTCCCCCTGTGGGGACCGCACTTGGTCAGTATCGGGTTGCACCCATGGAGTTCTGCAAGCAGTTCAATGAACGGACGAAGGATCAGAAGGGTTTGATAATACCGGCTGTGATTATCATATATAAGGACCGGTCGTTTTCGTTCGTGACTAAGAATCCGCCGGCTGCTTTTCTCTTGAAGCGGGCGGTTGGTCTTGCGAAAGGCTCCGGCGAGCCGAACAAGACGAAGGTTGGTCGGATAACTCGTGCGCAGCTCGAGGAGGTGGCCCGGCAGAAAATGCCCGACCTCAATGCGATAGACATTGATGGTGCGGTGAAGATAATCAGCGGGACAGCCAGGAGCATGGGCATCGAGGTCGAGGAGTAGTTGGTTTCATTGGGCTTGGGCAATTGAGAGAAATAGTGTTATGACGAGACGGGGTAAGATGTATTTGGAGGCGTCGGCCAAGGTCGATAGCGAGAGGTATTACACTCTGGAGCAGGCAATAGAGATGGCTTGTGAGTTGTCGTTCGCGAAGTTCAACGAGACGCTGGACTTGGGGGCGAGACTTGGTGTTGATCCGCGGCATGCTGATCAGATGGTTCGGGGCACGGTGAATCTCCCGCATGGCACGGGTAAGAAGGTTCGCGTGCTGGTTTTTGCGAAGGGCGAAAAGGAGAAAGAGGCGGAGGCGGCCGGTGCTGATTTTGTTGGCGGGGATGAGTTGATTAAGAAGATACAGGGCGGATGGTTGGAGTTTGACGCGGTTGTTGCAACGCCAGAGATGATGTCGAAGGTGGGCAAGCTTGGGCGCGTTCTTGGCCCCAGGCGTTTAATGCCCTCGCCTAAGACTGGGACGGTAACGTTTGAGGTCGGGAGGGCTGTCGAGGAGCTTAAGGCTGGCAAGATCGAGTTCAAGGTTGACAAGACGTCGAACATCCATGTGCCGCTTGGGAAGCGGGATTTTGGGAAGGCTCTTTTGACTGAGAACGCAAGGGCGTTTCTTGAGAGTCTGATCAGGGCCAAGCCGGTTGCGAGCAAGGGTCGCTACCTGAAGAGCTTGACGATATCGACAACGATGGGTCCGGGGATAAAGGTTGACCCGGTTCAAGCAGCTGCATCACTGAAAGGCTAGGTTACAACATGGTTCGAGGATTGGAATACAAGCGGGCAGTTGTTAAAGACCTGTCTGACCGGTTTTCTACCGCGGAGGCGGTTGTGCTTGTTGACTTTTCGGGTGTTTCGGTGTCCGAGATAACCGAGCTTCGGAACAAGGCGCGGGATGCGAATGTAGATTACATTGTTGCCAAGAACAACCTGATCAGGCGTGCGATAACGGGCACACCGTTGGAGTGTTTGGACTCTGATCTGGTGGGGCAGACAGCGTTAGGGATTGGATATGATGGGTCTTTAGTGGCGTTGAAGGTTCTCTCGGATGCTGCAAAGGAGCTTGAAGGCTTTAAGATAAAAGCTGGTTTCGTGGATGGCGAGTATGCCTCGGCGGAGGAGGTAGGGGCGATAGCCAAGTTGCCGAGCAAACCGCAGTTGGTTGGGATGTTGGCTAGTGTATTGCAGGCACCGATTTCAAAGCTGGTTTTTGTCCTGAATGAAACGGTCACCGGGTTTGTTAGAACATTGCAGGCGATCAAAGAGAAAAAAGAGGGCAGCCAGTCGAGCGCCTCGGAGTGAGGTCGGCGGAAGTTTTTTGAGCCCATCCTTTTAATAAGTGGAGAAAGTGCATGGTAGAGCTAACGAAGGAGCAGGTGGTCGAATTCATAGAGAACATGTCCGTGAAGGACCTTTCGACCATGGTCAAGGAGCTTGAGGAGCGATTTGGAGTTTCGGCCGCAGCGTTTGCACCCGCGGCTGTGGCAGGAGTGCCGGCGGGCGAGGCCGCCGTGGAGAAGACCGAGTTTGACGTGGTTTTGAAGTCGTTTGGCGAGAAGAAGATACACGTGATCAAGGCGCTTCGCACCCTGATCAATCTGGGGTTGAAGGAGAGCAAGGAGCTTGTCGAATCGGCGCCGACAAAGGTGAAGGAGGGCCTCAGGAAGGAGGAGGCAGAGGCCGCAGGGGCAGAGGCTAACCCTCAGGCCGCTG
>CAZKNE010000059.1:0-8812 GCA_964554005.1 uncultured bacterium
TCAATACCCCGCTCTTGGCACTGATTTGCGAGCTTCGCCAAATTCGCCTCATACTCACGAATGGAAACTCTCTTGCGTTGCGTCGCGGTCCGAGTTCCTGGGTTGTTGGACAGATCACGCGAGTTCTCAACTAACGACGTGATCGCCCGGTCAAGCAGGCTGAAGGTGCGCGACGCGCCGAGCCGAATCTTCCATTTTGTGGCTAATCGGGGCCAGAAGCCGTAGAGTTCAGCGTCAGTTTTGTTGGGGAAATAGTTCGTCTCGTCCACAACCATGGCGCCCGGGATTGTCCCCGCGTCATTGAAACCAACGCAGACTATGACGACGTCCGGCTGGAGGGCGAATCCTTTTTCTTGAAGCAACAGCAGCGCTTGCAACGAGCTGTAACCGACAACGCCGCCGTTAATCACCTCAACCTGTCTAGGCCTAAGTTTGGCTGCCAGTAGCCGTTCCAGAACGGCTGGATAAACGTCCTCGCCGCTTACCATCGCACCGTAGGTGCAAGAATCGCCAAGGCAGAGGATGCGAAGCGACCCTTCTGGTTTCTTTTGCGATATCTCTTTGCCTCTGAAACCCAGTGAGTTTATCCTGTCCAGTAAGTCCATACTGTATGCAGCGGTGGCTATCGTCTCCGGTGGACTGGGGCGAAGCACCCAGCCCAAGGTATCGCTTCTTGTGAGCGTACTCGTGCACGCGGCCTTGTCCTCGGAAAGGGCCCGGCGCCTTTCCGCGATGCTCTCAACGCCGGCCGCCCAAAGCAAAAGCTCAACGAGACCAAACAGGCAGACTATCCCGATGATTAATACCGTGCCGGCCAAGATGAGCCTGCGCCGCGAGCTCTCTTTGGCTTGCTCCATCTCCCTATGCTCTCCTGTCGCTACCTTGAACATTTGACTCTGGTCCCTAACTGGTGACGAGAAATACCATATATCGAGCTGGAGTCAACCCCAGGGGGCCGTTGTGAGGCGCAAGGTTCTTGAGACACGGCAGCAAGACGTCGCACTCCCCATAGATCACAAACAACCTGCGTCAACCTGATTATTGGGGTTGCCGCCGACTTGACAATCGTGCCCCATTTAGTTATATTTATGTAAAATTATATAGTATGTGATAGGGTTTCACTAGACGAGACGCAACTGAAAAAGGGAGGATGGGCATGTTTACTAACAGAACCTTGCTTTGCTCGGCGCTAGCCGCTGTGATCGCTCTTTTGGCGATGGGCACTATCAGTGTCGCGCTGGCCGAGGCGCCCTGGGCGATGGTCGGGGCAAACAGCGCGCGCACCAATCAGAGCAGTTTCCAGGGCCCGGGAGCAGAGATATCGCTTCTTTGGAGGGTCCCGACCGAACATGAGGGGGCGCTCTATGCGACCGTTGCCGAGGACGGGACGATCTTCGTGCTAGACCATAAGCTCTACGCTTACGACAGAGATGGTCGGCTTTCCTTCCAGAAGGACCTCGTGCTAGATTATTACTTTGGAACTGAGGTCGGCCTGATTGACGGCGATCGAGTTTACGCTGGCCTGGTCAACACGCTGTACACTTTCAGCATGACGGGCACAACGATCGGTGAATACACCATTCCCGACCTCTCCGATAATTACTATTTTTTGACGCCCGCTATCGGCCCTGACCGAGAGATCATCCTGCCGATGCGCAAGGGCGACGCCAGCATAGGCGCCCCGGGGGCCATGGCGAGCATGTGGTGGGTTGATGGAAGCCTCAATTGGATGTTCGAGCTGGGAGGCCTTAATCTGCTGTATCCGCCAGCGATTAGCCAGAATGGCTTAATAGTCGTATGCGTAGCGGACTTGAACGATCCCTTCCCCACCGAGCTGCCAACCTCATTACTCTGCTTCGAGCCGAATGGGGATCTGCACTGGCGGAACGACAACATGGCTCTCGGCACCCCTATGGTCGATGACGTCAACGGCCAGGTTCTGACCCGCGCAAGCCTCGACCACAGGGAACCCAGCGTTGTTGCCTTTGATCTGGCGACAGGCGATCTGTTGTGGGAATTTGCGCCGGGCGATGAGTATTCTTACGACGAAGGATGGAACGACGGCATCGGTTGCCCGTTGGCCCTGGACGCCAGAAGCGGAAACTGCTATGCCTTTTTCGATTCTTATGAGGCAGACCATGTCCAAGACCTCATTGCGATTGATAGGGACGGACACCTTGCCTGGTCCAAGGAGTGGGCTGACAGCACCGAGGTCCGGTTCGACCTGCCGACGCATCCTGTCATTGATGCGGATGGGTTGGTTTACGTTTTCTACTCACGGACTGAGTACGACGAGCAGGGCGTGCCTCAGCGCGTTGTCTGCTGCTCGGACGTTTTCGATGCGACCGGGGCGCTCGTCACCCACAAGGAATATGGCGCTGGCCCTACCAATCTGTCTTGGGCGGGTTGCGAGCCGGCCATCGGGCCGGATAATCGTATCTACATGTTCGATCAGGATTTTGACCATCCTGTAACGTGCTGCCTTTATGCGTTTGGGCCTGGCTCAGAGCCGCCACCCGAGTATCGGCCAACGATACTGTCCGCGGGTTACGGCCTATCGAACGTCACCGACGCTGACGGCGGCCTCTTGACGATCAACGCCAACGTCTATCATCCGCTTGGCACGTCCAAGATCGCCTCGGTTGAGGTGCTCCTGAACGGGCAGCCCACGGGACTGGTTCTACTGCCAACCGGGACAGATGGCCAATACAACCTCAACACTGAGGTTCCTCCTGGTTTGCTTCCCGCAGGGCAGTTTTTGCTTGAACTCGTCGCGACCGACACCGAGAGCAAAGTCAGCGATATCTGGCCGTATTTCACCGTCGGCAGGAGCTTGGTGCAGACACCGTAGTCTTGCATCTTCTCGTGCGAGCTCTTCCGAGGCCCGAGGCGGGCCAGAGCGCCGGGGGTGACTTCCGGCGTTTTCTGGCCTTCCCTGGCCGAGGGATGTGTGTTGGCTGCGGCGCAGCCGTTGAATATCTATGCCATGTCCTGCCTAACCGATTCGTCAATGCGACTCGAACCGACTATTATGAGTCTGGCCGACTATTATGAGTCTGGTTGTTTGATTAGTTGAGGCGCAGATAGATGGCAGATGCGGACGTTATCATAGAGTATCAGGACGTTCACAAGGGCTTTGGGGAGCTGGTTGTTCTCGATGGCGTGAACCTCCAGGTGGTGCGCGGCGAGACGCTGACGATCGTGGGTCGCAGCGGCATAGGCAAGTCGGTGATGTTGAAGACGCTGACGGGCCTGCTGCCGGTTGATTCAGGGCACATCATCGTGGATGGAGACGACGTTACTGCTCTGTCCGAGGACGAGCTCAGACGAGTGAGGCGCAAGATCGGCATGCTGTTCCAGAGCGCGGCTCTCTTCGACTCGATGACTATTTTTGAGAACGTGGTCTATCCGGTCAAGGAGCACACCGATCTTGACGAGGCGAAGCAGCTCGAGGTCGTCAAGGAGACGCTTGCTATGGTTGATCTGCCCGGCGTCGAGGACCAGTATCCGGGTGAGCTTTCGGGCGGGATGAGAAAGCGTGTGGGGCTTGCGCGGGCGATTGCGCTTCGTCCGCCGATAATACTCTATGACGAGCCGACGACTGGGCTCGACCCGATAACTGCCAACGTCATCAGCCGGCTGATAAGGCGCCTTCAGGAAAGGCTTGAGGTAACGTCAATTGTGGTTACGCACGATTTGGAGAGCGCATTTATGCTCACTGACCGGATAGCCATGCTCCACGGGGGCAAGATCATCTCGGTGATGAGCGTCGAGGAGTTCAGGCGTTCCCAGGACGCGCGCATCCATGAGTTCGCGACCGGTGGTCTGACGGAGGAGGAGCTCCGGAGCGTTGGCCGGCTCCCCGCCTGACATTGGGCATTCGCAGCTTTATGGAGGCCAAACGCAGTGGCCAATAGGATAGAGATTCTCCCGGAGCTGGTAGCGAACAAAATCGCCGCCGGCGAGGTGGTTGAACGTCCCGCCTCAGTGGTTAAGGAGATTGTCGAGAACTCACTGGACGCTGAGGCTACTGACATCACGATCGAGGTTCGTGCAGGGGGCAAGCGGCTGATGCGCGTTCAGGACGATGGCATGGGCATGGGACGGGATGACAGCCTGTTAGCCTTCGAGCGGTTCGGCACGAGCAAGATCAGGACCGCCGATGACCTCAATAGCATTGGCACGCTCGGCTTCCGGGGTGAGGCGCTTGCGAGCATCGCCTCGGTCGCTCACGTGACGCTCAAGACGCGTGAGCGAGGTGCGGAGTCGGGCACGGTTGTTGTTATTCGTGGGGGCATCCTGAAGAAGGTCGAGGAGGTCGGCTGCCGTGAGGGCACGCTGGTGGAGGTGTCGAATCTTTTCTACAACACGCCGGCTCGGAGGGCCTTTATGGCGAGCACGGACACTGAGTTCTTTTGGATAAATCAGACAGTTACGCAGTATGCGCTCTGCCGGCCGGAAGTGCGCTTCGTGCTGACTCACAACGACAGGAGAGTTATCGACGCCGCCGCCTCGGATGGTCTGGCGCATCGCATCGCAGCGATTTGGGGGCAAGAGGTCTTGAACACGATGGTCGGGGTCTCTGCCAGCTGCGAAGGGCTTGCCCTGAAGGGACATATCGGCCTTCCAACGAAGGCGACCGCCTCGGGCCGCCGTCTGCAATCGATATTCGTTAACGGGCGCGCGGTCAGCTCGAAGCCGCTGCAAACCGCTATCTACGACGCCTATAAGCCCTACCTGATGCGTGGCCGGCATCCGGCGCTGGTCCTTTTTCTCAGAGTTGACCCCAGGCAAGTGAATGTGAACGTTCACCCCACTAAGCGGCAGGTCAGGTTCGCTCGTCAGGCCAGGGTGTGCCAGTTTGTCCAGCAGGCAGTAGCCGAGACGCTGCGCAGGACACTGAGAGGTCCTGTTGTTGATGTGGCAACGAATCTCAGGACGCCGCTCGTTGGTGTATCCGAGCCGATAACGATCGACCTGGCCGAGTCGCATCCTGACAACCTCCAGACGGTCGCGGCCGAGCACCTGGCGCATGACGCCGCCGAGGCCTCGCGTCCGGACCAAACCGAGGACACAGCGCAAAAAACCTCGGCAACTCCAGCAGAGGTCCCGAGGCCGACCCTGCGCGGTAAGCAGGGGTCTGCATCCGGCAGCGGACAGACCGCGTTATCGAGCGAGAAGCAGGTGGCCACACAGACGGCATCGGGTGCAGCCGCACGGGCCCACGCCCAGCCGCCGGACGAGCCAGGCCCCACTCTAGGCCTCTTTGGCAAGCGGCTTGTCCCCGTCGGCCAGATCGATAACTCCTTCATCGTTGCAGAGGGAGGCGCTGCAGTCGTGATAATCGATCAGCACGCCGCGCATGAGCGGATATACTACGAGAAGTTTCTTAGGCAGGTCAAACTGGGGAGAATCCCGAGCCAGCGGCTGTTGATGCCAATGGTGCTGGAGATGGCGCCGGCGGTGCATGACTTGCTGCTATCAAAAAAGGCGCTTCTTGAGCCGCTAGGGCTTGAGATTGACGATTTTGGCGGCGGGTCAATAGCTGTCAAGTCCAAGCCTTTGCTGTTGTCAGATGACGATGTGGAGCAGCTTGTGGCCGAGGTGGGCGAGCTAATGGCCCGATCAAAAAAACCTAAGGACATCTCCTTCAGGCCGGTCGAGGAGGTGTGCGCACTTTATGCTTGCAAGGCTGCGATTAAGGCCAACCAGGCACTGTCGGTCCCCGAGATGCAGGAGCTGCTTGACCAGCTTGCCAAGACCGAGCACCCAATGACGTGCCCGCACGGCCGACCGACCACCGTCGAGCTCGACCTGAACGGTCTGCGCAGGTCCTTTCTCCGGTCGGCGAAGAAATAGCGCGACGAGTGCAGACGGCCTCGAAGGGACTGTCTAATAACGTGGTGTGGAGTGGAATAGGGGCGAGGTCCGGGGACCCGGCCGCAACCTCGTAGGGTGCGGTGCTTGCCCCGCCCTACCTCCGTTGCGCAAATCGCAAGGAGGGTGCAGCAAGCAGCACCCCTACGCGACGTCGATGGCCTTTTATAGACACATTTGGTCAGCCGAGTTATTGGACAGCCCCCGAAGGTCAAGCCCTTACGATAGGCCGGCGAGCGGCAAGCTCCGAGCGTCACCAGAACGGTTCTTTCCAAACGACTTGCAGGGGATGACGAATTCTGGTTGAATGCTTGTTTGCTTTTGCAGTTTCAATGGGCGGACTTCGGTGGCTTCAGGCTCGCCCTGTAAATGAAGGGGTTTAGGACCTCGCTATCTTAAGGGAGTTTTATATGTATCTTGAAAAGCGTTTTGCCTGTCTGATTTTCTTCGTGGTGCTGTTTGTGGTGTTTTGGTCGAGCGCGTTTGGCGGCTCCATGATGTTCCGCGGCGGGCCTCAACGGACAGGTGCTTCGGGGCTGGCCGGGCCCAAATCGACGGACCTGGGGATTGCCTGGTCATATCAGGTCGGGACGAACAACGACTGGCTATGCTCCACTCCCGCAATGGACGAGGCTGCGAACCTAATCGTGTTCGGGGCAAACGACAAGAAGGTGCACGCTTTGAATATGAACGGCGAGCTCTTGTGGTCTTTTGAGACTGGCGGCCAGGTCTATTCCTCGCCGCTGCTTCTAGGCAGCAAGGTGTTCGTCGGGTCGTTGGATGGCAATCTGTATGCGCTGACCTATTCAGGTGAGCTGTTGTGGTCTTTTGAGACGGGCGGCCCGGTCTATTCTTCGCCGTTGGGCTACTCGCCTGGTGGGGTGGATATTGTGGCGTTCGGCTCGGATGACGGGAAGGTTTATGCCCTGGGCATGGACGGCAAGCTCGTTTGTTCTTATCAGACAGATGGCTGGGTGAGCTCATCTCCAGCGGCCTCAGTTGCGGGAGACCTTTACGTGTGCTCCTACGACGGGCGACTCTATGCGTTGGGCGTGAATGGCGGGCTTAAGTGGCGATTCGATGCCGGCTCTCAGGTTTTCGCGACGCCGGCGGTAGGCCCTGAAGGAGGGATACACTTCGGGACGCTTGGTGGAACGCTGTTCAAGGTCAATCCAGATGGGAGCGAGGCGTGGCGGTTTGATGCTGACGGCGCGATTTTCGGCTCGTGCTCGGTTGACGGGGATGGATATGTGCGGTTCGGGACGATCGGACATACGTTCTACCGGTTGAGCCCATCCGGGGAGCCGACTTCGAGCTACGTCAGCGGGGCGACCACGCCAATTTATTACGTGTCCTCTCCGCTGTTGGACGTCAATTCAAATACCTATGTGGGGACGCTTGGGCGGTGTGTTTACTGTCTGAACGACGTATGTAGCCGGATATCTATGAGATACGAGATGGAGAAGACGCAGCTCGGAAGCAACGGCAGCGGTGTTTATGGCTCGCTTGTGCTTGACAGCGCGGGCCGGCTTTATGTGCCTTGTATGAACGGGCAGTTTTACTGTCTCGAGGGCAAATATGAGCGGGCGGCAATAGATAACGCCGGCGGGAATGCGCTTTACAGGGAGCTTGTGCTTGCGCCTCAAGCTCGCATTTACGAGGACGTAGCTGCTGAGCCGGATTCTTCTAAACCGATGGCGGTTGCTTTTCAGCCACAAAAGAGCCTTGGCCCGGAGGGTCCGGGAACGCTTCTTGACGAGGCGATGAAGATGGCAGGTTATAGCTACGCGGCGCTGGCCATTGACCCGTCGCCTGTAGCGAAAGACGTTTACAGGCTTACTCTGGTCGATTACTTGCTCACTCAAGAGCCAGCTCAGGGGCCTGCGGTGCTGAGGCAGCTTTCGGACGAACTGGAGTTTGACTGTTCAACGCTTCAGGCGAAGATACTCAAGGCCTCGTCGATGGCCGACGTTATCGTGGAGCCAACATCCTTCTCACATACGTTTGGGGATAAGCCCCTGGAGGAGGCAATCCGCGCCGTCTATCAACGTCATGGCGAGGCGCTCACTCTGGAGCAGGAGGCGAGGCTGGCATCGATCAACGGAACGATCGGGCGGAACATACAGGAGGCGCTGGGGCTGTTGCTTCTTGCGATGGACGAGGCGATGCGTCTTCGGGATGAGGCTTTTGAGGGGCTATCCGCTGGCGAGAGGCAGGATATTTTCTACAACACCATGGACCCCAACTTCATCAGCAATGCGTCGCCGCTCTTCTCGATGTTTGCGGTCTATAACAAGGTTGATCGGGCTAAGATCGTGCGAGGTGCTGCGTTGGTAGCGAGCGTGATCGATTCGCTGTTGGGCGCAGGGCGGTCTGGGCCTGGCTGGGCGGTTGGTGCTGGTGCTGGGGACCGGACTAAGGTTCCCTCGGTTAGTGGCGACGTTGTATTCTCGTTCGAGACGCCGATAGGTGCCTTGATACTTGGTGGATACGGCCAGACCACGTATCGCACGGACTTCGAGCCGACTCCGGAGAGCATCCCGACGCTTATCGTGGACTTGGGCGGAGATGACAACTACTACTCGTATCTGCCGCATGACTTTCGGGACAGTATCTGCGCACAGGTTACAATAGACATTTCGGGGAATGACACCTATCGAACGTCGCACGATAATGCCCAGGGCTCCGGTAATCTCGGTGTAGGGTTCTGCGTGGACCTTTCGGGCAATGACTACTACAAGGCCGGGCACTACTCGCAGGGCGCGGGCTGGGGAGGCGTTGGCGTGCTCTGCGATTGGAGCGGCGACGACCAGTATTACGGCGACACTTGCTGTCAGGGAGCGGGCTTCATGGGGGTAGGTCTGTTGCTGGACCGCAGTGGGAACGATTCGTACTCTGCCGACGAGCATGCACAGGCGTTTGGCTACATCTGCGG
>CAZKNE010000060.1:0-2242 GCA_964554005.1 uncultured bacterium
CTCGCGCGTGCACGCCTTTTCAGCTGTTCGACCAAATCCATCTGTGTCCTCCTAAACTCTCATACTTAAACAATGCTATCTTCTCTCAACGTACTGCTTCTCGTAATATCTAGCGAGGCGCTGCTTGATCTTCCGCCACCACTCAGGGTGCTTCTCGTACCACAGAACCGTCTCCCTAATACCATCCTCGAACTCGACCTTCGGCGCCCAATTAAACATGTTCCGCAACTTGTCGCTGTTGACTGCGTGCCTAAGAACGTGGCCTGGCCTGTCAACGACGAACTCGATGAGCTCCTTCGGATAGCCGAGCGCTTTGAGTATGTGGTCGCACATCTGAAGAATCGTAACCTCATGCCCCGAGCTCACGTTGAACACCTCGCCGAAGCAGTCGGCCTTAAGTATCAGAAGCTCAAGAGCGCGGCAATGGTCCAGCACGTGTATCCAGTCTCGCTTGTTTTGGCCAGTGCCATAGACAGGCAGCGGCCTGTCCTCGATGGCGTTAGTCGCAAACAGCGGGATCATCTTCTCCGGCAGCTGAAACGGCCCATAGTTGTTGGAACAGCGCGAGACCAAGACTGGCACCTTGTGCGTCGCCCAGTAGGAATAAGCCAGCCTGTCGGCGCCAGCTTTCGACGCCGCATAAGGGCTCTTGGGCATCAGCGGATCGCTCTCCAGACACGGCTTGTCGTGCGCCTCGCCATAGACCTCATCTGTTGAGACGTGGATGAATTTCTGAAGGCCGTGGACCTTGGCGCAGTCGAGAAGGACAAATGTCCCGAACACGTCCGTGGTGACGAAGTCGCCGGCGTCCATCACGGACCTATCGACGTGCGTCTCGGCCGCGAAGTGCACGATTATATCCGCCCACTTGACCAGCGGATCGACCAGCGCCCTGTCGGCAACATCGCCCTTCACAAAGCGGTAGTTGGGCTGGCCTTCGATGTCGCTCAGGTTCTCAAGATTGCCGGCGTACGTCAGCTTGTCAAGGTTACACACATACCAATCCGGATGATTAGACATTATGTACCGGATGAAGTTCGAGCCGATGAACCCAGCGCCGCCGGTTACCAGCAGCTTCAAGCCTTCTTGGGACATTATTGGTCTTTTCTCGCCCAGTCGTAAGGTATCTTAGAACCGTGCGCTGGCAGGCGGTACTCGTCCGGGTTGTCATAGTCATATACCTTATCAGGGATGTTGATTATGATGCCCTCCTTCTCGCCAATGCACTTGAATCCATGATACACGCCCCGTGGGATGACAAGCAGAATCGGGTTGTGCTCGCCCATGAAAAACTCGTCGATCTCCCCTTTTGTGGGCGAATCCTCACGATCGTCGTACAGCACCACCTTCATCATCCCTGAAACCGCCGTGAAGTGATCGCTCTGATGTTTGTGGTAGTGCCAGGCTTTCACGACGCCCGGATAGCCCGTGGTCATATATGCCTGGCCGAAGTTTCTGAAAAACTCCTCGCCATCGTCGCTCCTGAGTATCTCCATCAGCCGCCCTCGCTCGTCAGGCATCACCTTCAACTTCTTAACCTTAACGCCATCGATCATAATGACCTCCTTATTAAATCAGTGCCCGAAAACAACAAGATAGGAGATTCGCAACACGACACACTATTGTCAAATAATCTGTGCCAGAGACTGATTCGCAGGAAGCGAGGCTCCGGACCAGAATGCCTCGTGGCCGAAGGCCCTCACCCGGTCCACGCGCTACTTCCGGCCCTTGCGCCTCGAGAGCTGCTTGACCTTCATTCTGGCGTTCCGAACGCTCTCGCCGCGCTCTGGAGGCGCATATCGAGCAAACAGCTTATAGGCCCGAATGGCATCATCGATCTTGCCGATCGCCTCGTAAACCGTGGCCATGTTGAAGTAGGCGTCCGCGAACGTCGGGTTCAACTCCACCGCACGCCCGTAGTCCTCGAGAGATTCCTTCACGTGCCCCAGAGCAGCCCTGGCGAACCCTCGAGCGTTGAACGCCTCGCTGCACTGAGGGTTAAGCTCGATTGCCCTGCCGCAGTCTGAGACCGTCGCTGCAAACTCCCCCTTCTCCAGATGACACGAGCCACGCAACTGAAAGGCCTCCCAACTGCCCGGGTTGAGCTCAATAGCCTTGTCGCAACTTCTGATCGCCTCGTCGTTGAGGCGCAGCGAGGCGCAGGCCCGGGCGCGACCCATGTAACACTGGTCGCATTGAGGATCGATCTGTATCGCAACGTTGTAATCAGCGATGGCGAGCT
>CAZKNE010000060.1:2252-4379 GCA_964554005.1 uncultured bacterium
TTGAACTTTCCCTGAGTGGAATAAACGAACCCTCGCCTCAGATACGCTTCTGAGCAACTGGCCTCGGCGGCTATTGCGCTCGTGTAGTCCGCGATTGCGGCCTCAAGCATTTCCCGGTCCTCGTAAAGGGGCCCGCGGGCCAGGAAGACATCGGCCCTGTGCGGGTCTAGAGCGATCGCCTCGGCGTAGTCGGCGAGTGCCTTGTCAGGGAGGGCGTGCGCATAATGAAGCTTGGCCCGGTGAAAGAAAGCCTCCGCGTAGCCCGGCTTGAGCGCTATCGCCTTACCGTAATCCGCAAGCGCCTTGTCGTATTGGCCCATCGCAGCATAAACGTTGCCCCTGGCGTCGTAAGCCTCGGCGTTGTTCGCATCTAGCTCGATCGCTTTATTAGCATCCAGTATGCCGGCATCGAACTTCCCGATCGCCGCTAGGCTCGCGGCCCTGTGAATGCGCGCGCTAATGAGGTCCGGCGTTAAGTCAATTGCCTTATCATAGTCGGCTATGGCCTTCTCGTGGTGATCAAGACCCGCATAAGCGTAGCCCCTCGTGTCTAGGGCATCAGGGTCCTGCGGATCGAGCTCTATCGCCTTACTGGCGTCAGCAAGCGCCTCCTCGAACTTGCACGACAGGCACAGCGCCCAGGCGCGACCCATGAATGCCATCGCACGCTGCGGGTCTATCGCAATTATCCTGGAGTAGTCAGCAATGGCGTTGTCTAATTGACCCAGATTAGTGTAGGCCAGCCCCCGATTATCAAGCGCTGTCAGGTATTGGGGGTCGATCTGAAGGGCGCTGGAGTAGTCTCTGATCTCCTGCTCGACATCACCCTTCTTGTGGTAGGCCACACCTCGGTTCAGGTAAGCTTTTGCACTACGCGGCCTCAGCTCTATCGCCTTGTCGTAATCCGCAATCGCCTTGTCGTTCTGTCCCATGTGCCTGAAGGCGTTTGCCCGCGACTGGTAGGCGTGAAACGAATCGGGCTTGAGCTCAATAGCCCTGCTCAGATCGGCAATGGCCTTGCCATATTCTCCCTTCTTGCGGAACGCCACGCCTCGGTTGATCAGGCAATCCACGTCCGAAGGATCGATCTCGAGAGCTTTCGAGAGGTCCGCTATCGCAAGGTCATACTCCTTCTTCTCCATCAAGTAGAGTGTGCCTCGCATCCGATATGCCGTCTTGTGCTTAGGGTTCAGCTCTATTGCCTTGCTGTAATATCGGATAGCATCGTCAATACGACCCTTCTCTTCGGCGGACATCCCCTTCTTCCACTGGCTATCGGCCATCTTTGCTGCGCAACCCAATAGAATCCCAACGAGAGCAATCGCAACGAGCGCCGCCCAAGCCGTATGCCTTCTCATAACGCTTCTCATTTCCGCCTCCCTTTCATTTCCTGCGTTTCACCCTGTCAAAACCACTCATTTTCCTGCTTCAACCTTAATCATATCGCTCCCTGCTCAACTGTGCAAACCAGCTCGCAAGCCCGAAGAATCAGATTGACGGCAAAGGACATCATGGGATGAAGACGTTTTGCTCCTACCAACGGGCAATCATCTGGACAGCAGTCGGTATGTCTGTTACAGCCAACGAGTGCAAAACGCACTGCAAATATATGAAACAGGAGCCGTCTCCTGAACGGCGCAAACGCGTTCAAGATACGATGTCGGCGAGCCTCCGTCTGATTATTCGAGTTGACAAAGCAGGTATAGTCGCCTAATTTCAAATTGCATGCTTCACAAATGTAATTCTTGAGCACAAGACCGTTGGTACTGTCTATTGCGTGGAGGTATGGTTGCGTGAGGGCTGTTTTGTGGTGGCATTAACGG
Organism: uncultured bacterium; assembly: GCA_964554005.1. Classification (GTDB taxonomy): domain Bacteria; phylum B130-G9; class B130-G9; order B130-G9; family B130-G9; genus B130-G9. The sequence goes on from CAZKNE010000060.1 coordinate 4,076, forward strand.
GGTATCGAGCCATGATTAGCGATGATGAATTCAGGGCCTTGTTGAGGCGCAATGAGAATGAAACACTCGACTTCAAAGAGAAGTATGATTTTCCCCAACCGGATACTCGGCTCAAGTTCATCAAGGACATCATCGCAATGGCAAATACGCCTCGAGACACCACTGCGCGTATTGTGCTGGGGGTTAGATGGACGGCGGAAGAAGGTTCCGAACCGATCGGTCTAGACAAGCAAGAGGAGGACACGCTGTTCATTGACAAACTTGGAACAGACCAAGTCAGTCCCGTTCCAAAGATATCCTACGA
>CAZKNE010000060.1:4389-5344 GCA_964554005.1 uncultured bacterium
GAAGCGTGGACCTTTTCTGCCAACAAAAACCTATAGCCAAACGCTGAATGAAGGCCAGATCTACGTGCGGCGAGGCTCGATGAACGTAGCGGCCAACTCTGAAGAAGTGCGGCGGGTAACGTCATGGTTCTCAGAGCATCCCCTGGCCCATAGTGACCGGTCGGAGCGCTGGGATAGATTCATGGGAGTGGTTCATCGATTTGAGGCCGGGCGACGATATATCTTGATAGCAGACCCGGTTCGAGGGCAGCGTCCTGAATCCATAAGTGGTTTTGGTCTAGCTCCTTGGTCAGCAGTCATAGATTTTGATCCCGACAGCGAGAACGACGGTCTATTGGCGGCCTTAGAAACCAGTGTCAGTTCACATCGGAACCTCGAGCGAATCGTCAAAGGAGATGAACGCAGCCCTTACGTTGAGACTGGTACCTCCTGGTTCTTTGCACAAGGGTTGACTGGTCGAGGCTCGGGCACTCAGATCGGGTCTTACAAGAACTGGATCAAGAACTACGGTCAAAAACTTGATGAGCAGGTGCAGAGGCTCGCAAGGGCCATGAACCCGGCCCCGGTTACCATCGTGGCGCTGTGGAACTCCGCGAGATTGCTGAGTCATCTAAGATTTGCCGTGGACTCGATCACCAAGTTCTTCGGTGACGCTGCACAGATTTGTGTGATAACCGAGGATCGCACGCTGGTTGAAAAACTGTGTCAAGAGTACGAGATGGAGCTGATCGAGACCAGCTTGCGCGGCTTTTCCGCAGGACTAAAGGACGTTTTCACCAGCATTCCGGCCGGGGATAAGAGCCGGTGCGCAATCCCAATGCGAGACGGCCCCTCGATCAATCTTGAAATGAAGGACCGTCTATGGCTTCAGGAAGAGCTCGAGATCGTCCATCTGGACGTTGGAGCTGACGGGCCGGACACCTCGGAGGCCTTCAGAAAGGGTGCGCCTGTTTCA
>CAZKNE010000060.1:5354-8807 GCA_964554005.1 uncultured bacterium
CGTGATCTGAGCCTCAGGCACGATTGCGACCGGGAAATTACGGAGAAACTCCGACGTCGTGTCGAACAACATGTTCAGGAAAGGCGGACCACCCGAATAAATCTATACCACGCCCCTGGTGCTGGCGGGACAACCGTCGCTCGCCGCGTGATGTGGGACTTGCACCGGCGGTTCCCCTGCGCCGTCCTACACCGATCGGATCCCCGTGTCACCGTTGAACGACTGGCCAAGATTGCTGCCTTAAGCGAGCAGGGAGTTCTTCTGCTGATAGACGGTGCTCAGCACTCTGAGCGCGAGATCGACGAACTCTTTAAGTTCGTCTCTGGGCAGCACACGCCCGTTACTATGCTCCAGGTCCTTCGACGGTTTAAGCCTCAACGTTACACCCAGCGGGACTTCTGGCTAGACGCGCAACTCCAACCGTTTGAAGCCGATCACTTCTGCAATGCGTATTCTACCGTTGTACCCTCCAAGCAAGTGGAGCTGAGAAAGCTTGTATCAAGCGCTGATCCTCGGCATCGAACGGCCTTTTACTTCGGCCTACAAGCCTTCGGAAAGGACTTCCAGGGGTTGTCGAGGTATGTCGAGGTTCGACTCAAAGACTTAACGGACGCGCAGAGAAGGATCGCTGGATTTCTTGCGATTGCTCATCACTACGCCCAACAGTCGGTTCAGGCACAGTGTTTTGCCGAGTTGGCTGAGATACCGCGTAATCGCAAACTGAATTTGGCCAAAGCTCTGCCGGAGAGGACTCTTGACCTGCTGTGGAAGTCGCGGTCGGTGGCGCACATCACACGATTTGATTGCCGAAGAGGTTCTCATGCAGCTTCTATCCCCTCAAGCTGCAACACGCGAACGCGTCTGGCGCCAGCAACTCTCGGAGTGGGCGATTGACTTCGCTTATTTCACTCGAGGCGACTGGCAAGTCGCGGGAGGTGATATGCTCGAGCTCGCTCGGCGCACATTCGTTTATCGAGACAATGTAGAACTGCTAGGAACAGAGGCATCTGCACGGACTCAATACTCTCAGATTGTGGAAGATATTCCGTCTTTTCACGGCCAACTTGAACTCCTTTGCAAGGTCGTCGAGATCTATCCTGAGGAGGCTCACTTTCACGCCCATTTGGGGCGCCTATACTCCCTGCACAGGAGGTTTGAGCAGGCCATGAAGTTTATCGACCGGGCAGTTGCTCTTCAGCCGACGGATCCAGTGCTGCACCACATGCGTGGCATGATCTTGCGCTCTCGCGCTCAGGATCTGATCCGCCGAAGCGCGGCGCTGAGTGAGATCTTGGAGCCAGCGAAGGAAGCGTGCAGATGCTTCGAGGAGGCCCGGGAGCGCAATCCTGAGAGCGAGCACGCGTACATCAGCGAGGTTGAGCTCCTGCTTCAAGTTCTGGATCATGCTGCACGTGGACACGAAAACATCGAGACTTATTTGTTCTCGGCCGGGACAGATTGCTTTCTGCGCGAAGGCATCGATCGGGCCGAAGTTCTCCTGGACCGGGTCCAGAACCATCGAGGAGCAGGTGAACCAAGTCAGTATCAGTTGAAGTGCCGGGCGAGGCTTGACGCGCTGTATGGCGACCACTCCTCGGCTCTCCAAGTTCTAGACAATCTTCTGGCAAGAAAGGATGTTCCCAAGCTGCCGATTCGGCGCCAGAAGGTTTGGGTAATGCTCAAACACAGGGGACGTGACTGGGGCCGGATGAATAAGAAGGAAGTGCAGCAATGTGTGAAGATGCTCGAAAGCAACCTAGAGGAAGACCCGAACGACGCTCCTACCCTTAATCTTTGGCTTCACGGCGTCAGGTATGATCCTTATCCGCCGAGCCTCGACAAGGTAATTGAGCGAGTGAGCTACTGGAGACTCAACACAGGCTCTGAGGATGCGACGTTTTACTTATATGTGCTTCACACTCTACTTGCCTTGGAGGGTTCCACACTTGCCCGGCGTGATGCCGAACAGGCTCTGGCAGAATGCAGGAAAATGGCTCGATTTCGTTGGAAGCCTTACAGAAGCCTTGAGTGGCTGGGAAAGGGAAAGGGAATCAGACAGCTGGTCCATTGCAGGCAATTGGGTGAATGGGAACGAGGCATAGGAGGCTTCTGGGAACACCGTGACCTGCTAGCTCGCGTCAAAGGACGAATTGCCTTGATCGATGCGCCGCAGAAGGGCTCGATAGAAATACCGACTGGGCAGGTCGCGTTTTTTGTGCCTGCTGTGGCTGACATGCAAGCCGGCCGGGATGAAAACCGGGAAGTGCTGTTTTTCTTAGGCTTTAGCTACGAAGGGCTTCGAGCTTGGGACATTAAGGCCGTAGAGTCCTGATCCCTAATCCACCAATGAGCATCCTACCTTTTTGGTCTGGCTTACGGTCATTTATGCATATCCCGATTGTCAAGACCGCGGCGAATTAAAGCGGTGCCAGGTCACTGCACTCCAAATTACCCAACGGGTACAAGACGCATCGTCGATGTATGAAATAGGAGCTGCCTCCTGAACGGCGCAAACGCGTTCAAGATACGATGTCAAGGAGTGTCAATTTGACTATTCGGGGGTCGCAAGCGGGGCTAAAGTCCCGACGTTGTGCCTCAGAGGCGCAGGCTTCAGGAGCTATTTGTGCTGAGGGGCAGCGAGGTCGAGCACGAGGCTGCGCACAAGCTGGCTGGCCGGGGCGAGGCTCCGCTTTATCGCCGCGTCCGTCTCGGAGATTTTCACCAGCGCCGCGGCGAGCTCCTTGTGGCTGAACTTGGTCGCCATTTGAAGCGACTTGTGTATCACGAACGGATTTTTTATCAGGAGGTTTGTTGGCCCCGACCCGAAGGTGGGCACAAGCCCAACCAGCTCTTTCATCACCCCATCACGGAACCTAAAGAAGCTCATGGCCGCCACTTGCGCCTCGTCCAGATGCCGCGAGAGCAGGACCCTTGCCTGCAAGAGATACCGAAACTGGCTGGCCAGGCTCTGAACTATGAACAGAGGCGGTGTGTTCTCCTGGAAAAGGTTGGCCAGCGTCTCGAAGGCCTGGCCGACGTTCTTCTTGGCGACCGCATCTGCCAGCTCGAACGACGCGCGCTGCCTGGCGGCGGAGACAATGGTATCGACATCCTTTGCGTCTATTCGGTTCTTCTTGCCCACGAAAAGACACAGCTTCTCAAGCTCGCTGCATATCGTTCTTAGGTCTGTCCCAACGTTGTCTTTAAGCGTCAGGAAGGCATCCGGGGTTATGGTCTTTTCGGTCCGGGTTAAGAACTCCTTCACGAAGGCAAAGAGCGGATCGCGTTGAACTTGCATCCCGGGGAAGCTCTTGATCTTGGGGAAACTCAGAACGACGGCGTTCTTGAGGCTCTTGGCAAAAGCAGCGACAGGCGTGCCCGACTCGCAGACAGAGAGCACACAGAACTTCCCTTTCGGTAATCCAGCCCCAAGCCTGCCAGCGAAGTCCGAGA
>CAZKNE010000061.1:0-8789 GCA_964554005.1 uncultured bacterium
TCACTGTTAAGTCGAAATTACTGTAAAATGGTTCGCGACACCCGTTGATTTTGTCTTGCTCGCGCTTCGGTTGATCGGTCTCCTCGTCCCTAATTAAATACTCTGATGTATAAGGATAGCCAGAGTTCCAGCTGTAAATCCCATTCAAGTATATCTTGTAAGGCAGCTCCGCGTTGAACGAGACGGCCAACATGTGGCGGATGTCCCAGTTCAGCCAGGCCTCCTTCCCAGTCAACTTGCCATAGTTATCCACGCCGATCCCCTTCGCCTCCTGATAGGTGTAGGAGACTCGGCCCTCAAAGCCTTTGCTGAAGGCTTTCTTGACCTTGACCTCGACCCCTTGGGACCGCGCCCCAGCCACGTTCATCATCTGCCACTCGTAGATCGCGGGGTCAGGATTGACGTCCACCTCTTGGAGCAGGTCCTGCATATCCTTGTGATAATAGGTTACTCCGAGCGTAATGTCCGGAAATACCTCACGCTCCAGGCCGAACTCAAAGGACTTGTTGATCGGGTTAGAGAGCCCCGCTGCTCCTTTGTAAGAGTCGAAAGTCAAAATTCCCTCCAGGGAAGACCCTGACCCATACTCATCTACGTAATCACTTGACTGGGCCTTCGCATCCATAAGCGGGATAACCTGGAAAAACCATCCATACTCGAACCGGAGCTTCGTCTTATCATCCGGCGTATATGTGATCCCCAGTCGCGGGGAGAGCTCCGACCCACTGTTGGCCTCTTGCCAGTCAAAGCGCATACCATAATTCAGAAAAATAGGAAGATCATACTTCTCGTCGAGGCTCCATCTATCCTGGACATAGGCGCCGCCATAGTTAGTGTTCCACTTGTCTGCGTTCATGAAGAAATGTCGTTTGCGATAGAAGTCGATCTGCCCAGCATTGGGCGACCAGGCATCCGGAGACATTATCAAGTAATATGGAATGACAACGAGCTCGCCATCATAATGGATGTAGTTGACGGTCGCGCCGGCCCTATATCTGTGGTCGTCCTTGACCCATGTCAGGTTTGTGCTGAAATAACCCGTATAGACATCACGCCACTGCCAGACGGGATAATCGCCCCTGGCCCCGTATTGCTTATTCGCATAAAAGCGGGCTTCGTCCCAAACGTACACATAGGCCCATGGCTCGTAGTCGTGCCAGTCCTTGTTCTCAACCTTCGCCTCAAGATACTGCCTACTCACGCTCAGGAACGATTCAAGAACCAGCTCTGGCGTGAACGTGTGAGTATGGGAGACCGAGACACGATTGTAGGAAAACTTCATGGTGTACATGTGGACGGGCTCTAGCCAGTCAGTGCCCGGCTTGGTCTCAACGCTGTTGAAAAAGTATTGAAAAACGAACTTGTCATCAATCGTCGCCTGCCAAGTGAACTTCGCCATCCCCCCAAGCTCGTTCCACGTGCCCGCTACAGAATCGTCCTGAGGCCACTGAGCGGCCGGGAACATCCTCTTGTTGTCCTCGAGCTCCAGCGAAATGAAGAAGTTGAGCTTCTCGGGGATCACCGGGCCTTTCAACGTGAAGCCTGGGTTGTATGACCGCCATTCATACGGGACGCCGTCCAGGTTACTGTTCCCATAGTTGTAATGGACATCACCATGGAATGTGTCGGTTCCACTCTTGGTTACGACATTAACCATACCTGACATATTGCCACCGTATTCCGCGTCGTAGCCGCCGGTAATGATCTCCATCTTCTCGACAGCGTTCATGTTGACGTTTGTGCCATAGCCGCCGGTCACGGGGTCCTGAGCGTTCATCCCATCTACTTTGAACCCGACCTCGCCAGTCCGGCCACCCCTCATGTGAATCTGCTGGTCGCGATCGACGAGCGTGCCGGGAAGTATCTTCAGCGCGTTCTGATAGGCACGACCCTCGATGGGCATATCCTCGATATAGTCGCCCGCAATGACGTCAGAAGTGCCTGAGACCTCCTTCTCGATCAAGGGGCTTTGAGCGATGACCTCGACCTCTTTCTCCAGGGCCACACGCTGCTCCAGCTGAACCTTGATAACAGCAGTCCTATCCATTGTAACGTTTATATCCCTGATCTTCTTCTTCAAATAACCTATGTAAACCACCTCTATTGTGTATGTTCCTGGCGGCAAGCCAGCCCTAACAAACTTGCCATCCTTGTCCGCCGAGAAAGCGTAGGGTTTAAGAAGTGCAGGACCGGATATCAAGATGTCGGCAAAGGGAAGTGGCTCTGCGGTTGAGGCGTCCCTGACCTCGCCTTTAATGATGCCTGTTATTCCGCATTGGGCCGGCATCGAGAAAACGAGACCTAAGAACAATCCCAAGAACAAGACGAACAAACGAAAAAACTGGTCTTTCACCGAAAAGTCTCCTGTCAAGTTAGTGATATGATTCTGTGCTCACCGCCCCAGCGAGAGCAACCTAGCAACACTGATTAAGCTCAAAAAAACCCCCAGTTAACATCTCGTTACCCAACTATTAAGCTATTACAGCTTGAGTTCGGCTTTCCGCCGAAGTTTATGAACATGACCAACTCCTGTCAACAGTTTTGTTCAGGAGCGTTTCCCCAGCGGCAGGTCGGGGGGACATTGACCGCCTAATCTCCTCTGTCGATCTTGATCCAGTCATCCACCTCCAATGCGCCCTCCCGTTGCTGGCTCTCTCGCCCTCGTTTGTCCCGCGAGAGCCTCGAGACGATCCCCAATGTTATCTCCTCCATACGTAGGATGTAGGTGTTTGTCCGTTTGAAAAAATAGCTGTAGGCGATGAGCGTTGGGATGGCGACTACAAGTCCGGCTGCTGTCGTCAGCAGCGCCTCGGAGATGCCGCCGGCGAGGTCGGAGGGATTGGTTACGCCTTTGCTGGAGATGATGCTGAAGACTTTGATCATCCCCGTTACTGTCCCTAGAAGGCCTAGAAGAGGAGCAATGCTTGCTATGGTTGATAGCACCATCAGATACCGCGAGAGCTTATTCGCCTGGTCCTTGCCGACGCTCTGCACTACCTCCCGGAGCGTATCGCTCGGCAGATTACGCGATAGAATCGTGGTGTGGATCACCTTGGCTATCGGCGTTCGGCTCTTTCTCGAAAGCTCAAGCAACGCGTCCTCCTGGCCGGCAGAAACCAGCCGCTTCGCCTCACGAATGAAGGCCGGAGGTATGATCCGCACGTCTCTTAAGGCCAAGGACCGCTCGATGATTAAGGCCAGGGACAGCACCGAGCATATCACGATTGGGATCATGACAGGCCCGCCGGCAATCAAGTAGTTGATCATTTGCTGTCTCCTCGTCTCACGAGACCCGCGACAGATAACATTCCCTTAATGCTCGCTCATCTGTAAAGCCCGTCTATCAAAAGCAATCTCTCATCACCAAACTCCCGCCTCATCTCGCTCAGTAGCTGCTCACGTCTTGCCTTGTTGAACTTATGGGCAACATTAACAGCACCGTAAATAGTGCCAGAATAAAACACCAATGCAACTGACGATGCGATTACTCCGCCCGCATACACCTCCTTGTGAAAAGATTCGACCGACGCGGCTACGAACGCCGCGTTAAGGACGAACGCCACACCGCCGTTCCTGAACTTGCCACAGTAGAAGTGCCCGGCTCCGGGCACACAGGCGCTCAAGAGGCCGGCGACCACGGGCGATTTTTGCTGGAGCAATTTGCCGCTCGCTGCCGCCTCCGCAAGCATTTCCATCTTAATCCCCGCAAGCGCTGAGGCCTCGCTCGATGCGCGGGATAACCTCGTGAAAACTCTCGCCGCCTGAGCCCAATCGCCCAGCGAAAGGAATGTCCAGGCCAAAAGGTACGACGCATAGGCTCGGACGTCAGGGGCCCCCGCATCACGGGAAAGCACCGTCAGCCGCTCTAAAGCACCGACGTAGTCCCTCTCGCTGAGAAAACAGACGGCCTGCCACAGCGATAACTCGTCCCACCTCGTCACGAGAGTCTCGTCGCTTAGCATCTCGCCGAGCCGCGTCTGCGCCTCGTCAAATTTGCCGAGCAGAATGTAGCAAAGAGCGGTCTTGATCCTGCACCGCCACGACAGCTCGAAATCGGGCTTAAGGTGCAGCAGCAGGCGATATTGGATGGCGGCTGTCTCGTAGTCTTTGTCCCGAAATAAGGACTCGGCAAAATCGTAGATGATGGCCAGCGATGGGGCCGGCTGAAAAGAACGCTTGGCAATGGGCTTCAGCCCTACGGTCTTGATCCTGCAGTTGGGCCCCACTCCGACCTGCCCCGCCACAAGTTGAGTAGCAAGAACGAGCACCCCCAAGAGGCCGATGAGGGAATCTCGACGGGCAAACTCGGCCAACATGCGCTAATCAGAAGCGGGGAGCGACTTGAGCGCGGCCTTGGCCTTCCAGACAGCTTCGGTCGCCTGGGGATAATCTCTTATGACTGCCGTAAAGACCTTTCGCGCCTCGCCCGGCTGCTTGAGCTTGAGCAGGCTCTTGCCAGCCAGAAGGAGAGATTCGGCAGCCCACTTAGAATCAGGGAACAGGTAACGGACTCGCATTAGCGCTGATGAGGCCTGTCTGAAGTCGTCCTGCAAGAAGAACGAGTAGCCCATAAGGTAGGCATGGTAGGCCTTCTTATCCGCCGGGACGCCCAGTTCTGTGGCCTTCGCCAGCCGTTCTCTTGCGGCCCCAAACTGCTTCTTGTCCATAAGCACCTCGGCCGCGACTATGAGCGCCTCCGCGGCGACGTCAGCGTGGCCGAAGCGGGCTGCCACATCGTCGCATAGCCTCAGTGATTCGTCAGGGTTTGTCTTCTTGACTAGCAGCGCGTGCTTAAGGAGCGCAACGCCGGCTACCTCCGGGGCTTGGGGATACTCCTGGGCCAGCTTGGAGTATATCTCGATCGCTTTCTTGGTCCGCTTCAAAGCCGCATACAAGTGCGCCTTACGAAGACGCGCCATCTGAGCTAACCGGTTGCCCTTAAAGCGGAAAACTAGCTGATCATATTCGCTTATCGCTCCCTCCTTGTCGCCTGCCTCCTCCATTATCTGCCCGATGCGGTAGAGAATCTTCGCGAGTTCGTCCTCGCTGGCGCCGGCCTTCGTCAAACTCTCAAACGCCTTATTATATTGCCGAATCGCTCCAAAAGACTGCTTACGCTGCGCCAACTCCTCGGCCAGCAGCGACCTTAGCGCGCCCGCCGTCCGCCGATCCTTGAATCTCTCGAGGAATTCCTCGATACGGCGCTCGACCTGGGAGAGCAGACCCTGCCTCTGTAAAGAGAGAACAAGACCATATAACGCCGATTTCTGGTCCGTGGGTCCGGCCCCAGAATCAAGCGCCTTGCCGTAGTTCGTCTCGGCCATCTTGTAATCGCCCATGTTGTAGCTCGAATTGGCGATGCCGAGAAGCGCTTTCGGCACAAGATGGCTCCTGGGGAAGTCCTTCAGGATGCCCCGGAACGCAGCGATAGACTTCTCAAACTCGCTGTCCTCGAAGTGTGCAGACGCAACAGCGAACTTCGCCTCGTCTAGATAGTCGCAACCTGGGAATCTGTCAGCGAGCGATTCGAGCAAGCTGAGCGCCTCTTTCTTCTGCCCAAGACGCAACAGACACTCCCCCTTGATGAAGCCAGCGCCGCAGAGCACCGGCTCAAGGTCTGTCCTTGCTGTCGCCCTCTCGGAATACTCGACGCCCGACTCGTATCGCCCGAGGTGCATTGCACATTGAGCCATTCTGAGCCATGAAAGCGCACGATCATCGTCCGACCGATCGCTTTTCGCCACTATCTCAAAATGCTTGAGCGCGGCCTCCCAATGTTCTTGCAGAAAGGCGGCAAAGCCCAGTCCAAGATGGGCGTCCAGCAAAAGATTAGGGCCAACATTTGCGGAGCTTATCAGCTGTTGGAAACTGCCCTCGGCGAGCTTCGCCTGGCCCAGCTGAAGCTCGGCCTGACCGGCCCAGAACAGCGACTCGAGCTTTGTGCCTCCGGAGGGCTTGAGCGATAACGCTTTGTTAAACAGAGATGCCGCCGAACTGTAGTGGCCGATCGCAAAACTACTCCATCCACACCCTAAAAATGCGGCCGCCCTGACCTCGTCGTCACCAGCGTTGTCGCAAGCCGACCTGAAGTGTTTCATCGCATCATTTGGCTTGTTCTCGGACGCAAACACGAGACCCATGTAGTAGCTCACACGAGACGTGAAATCCCGATTGACTTTGCAGCCGCTCAACACTGTCATCAAGGCCTCCTTCGCCCTCTCAAACTCGGAGGTCTTGAGCCTAACGGATGCCAGGTTGACCAGCGCCGGACAGTAGTAGGGAGAGCTCGGATACCGCGTAATAAGCCGTGTAAAGCTGTCCTCCGCCTGTCGCAGCAGACCCCTCTCACGGTCGATCTGCGCCTTGGCGAACAGCGCGGCCGCGGCAACATCTCGGTCCGCGAACAGCCCTGCAATTCTCTTAAAAAGATCGGCCGCATCGCCAGTCCGGCCTGCGCTTTTAAGCGCTAGTGCCCGAACGTAATCGAAACGAGGCTCCATCTCAGAATCCTTGAAGCTCTCGGCGCTAGCCTTGCTCAAGCTCAGAGCATCCTCATACTTGCCCGCCGAGTAAACTGACTCCAGCCGCCAGAGCGTGTATTCGTTGCGCAGGCCGTTATTAGACGCCAGCTTGGCCAATCGCTTGAAGTCATCGGCTGCGGCCACAAAATTGCCTCTGGTGAACTGCAGTGCTGCCCGAGCCTGCATGGCCTCCACGGTCTTTGCCGAGTTGGGGAACTCATCCAGAAGCTCGGAGAGGGCGCTCACGGTGCCGGGCATGTCCCCCATCTTGAAGCGAGCATAGGCCAGATTGCACAGCGCATCGTGCCGCAGAGCTTGCTTCGGGAACCGATCCAGAAACGACTCGAAGAACTTCGAGGCGGCATTATATTTGACTTGGGCAAGCGCAATCTGCCCCCTGAAAAAAAGCGACTCAGGCGCATATTGGGAGCGCTGATACTCTTGCAGAAGTCGCTTCAACCTAGCGTCGCTCTCCGAGAACTTACCCTTGCTGTAAAGCACCAGAGCGTAGCGGAAAAGAGACTCCTCCTTCGCAAATACCATCGAGACCGAGGCGCCTAGCGCCCAACCGAACAGGCATCCGCCTGACCGCGGGGCCAAGAGCGCTGGTTCAAGGTCTATCGTGGGGTATGTTCTGAGCCTGTGGATTTTGGGCAGGAGCGCTCCGCCGGCGTCCACGAGCGCCAGCTTCTCCCGAACGACCGGGGGCTGCTCCGGCATGATAAGGTATTTGGCCTGACCCGTAATTGTGAGCGTTGGGAGTTTGATGCCCTGTTTTGGGGCGGCGTCTTGGCCCGCGGCCAGCGAGGCGAACGCCAGTGCGGCCACTAGAGCGCCGCAAAGGGCGAGTCTACGTGCCTTGCCTTCGTTCAATAACATGTCTGCGCACTCTCCTTGACGCATTTCGTCCTACACAGACGAGGATAGGGCGCATGGGGCTAATTGCAACCCCTGATGGGTCGGGGGCATCGCGGCCGGCCGGTTGTTTCGCCTACAGAACTTACGCCTGGCGTGTGCGCTATCCGTCAGCTCGGGTGAGGACGCTAACTGTGCCGTCAATCACGTCAATCGTGGTGAAGTTCTTAAGCCTCCAAAGTAACGTTGCGGTTACCTCGTGTCCCCGTGGGACCAGAAGGACGTTGCCCTTGGTTCTCACATCGGCACCCAAGACCATGCCTGGGGTGATCTCGTTTACGTTCAGCCGCCTGATCTCATATACAAGGGCCTCAGCAACGATCTTGCCCAAGGCCTCCAACGCCCTGGGGTCGTATCGGGCTCTTTTTCTTCGCAGCCTCTGCAGCGCCTCGACCTGAGTTGACCCGGACATCGTGTAGTTATCGAAATCAAGTGCAAGCTTGAGCAGCCTCGAGCCGAGCGGAATGTCCTCTCCACTCACGTTGTCCTGAGGCACGCCGGAGCCATCGTAGCCCTTCTCCTGATAGGCGATGATTCTCACAACACCCTCGAGCCTAGGGACGCTCTGGAGCAGCTCTGCACCGATCGCCGGATGTGCCTCGAACATCTGCTTTTCGCCGTCCGTAACCTCATCGTTTCCATAGAACTTCAGCAGGACCTCGTCGGGCACGGTGACGCAGCCGATCTGGGACAGCATCGCCGCCACGTCTATCTCCCAGGCGTTGTTGATCCCGAGGCAAGACATGAGGTCTTGCACCACGCGACGCACTCTTTGAGCGTGCCCGAACGACTTGGTTCTCGTAAGCGCCAGCACATCGCTCAGGACCTTGACGCTTCCACTCAGCGTCTTCTCGAGAAGCTCTTTCTCCGCCGTGATCAGCCGGTATTGCTCCACGCCTGCCTGGAGCGATTTGACGAGCAGGTCCTTTGGACAGGGCTTCGTCATAAAACGAAAAATGCTGCCCTCGTTGACCGCCTCGATAGCGGTCTCCATGTCGGCCTGACCTGTGAGCATCATCCTAACCGTATCGGGTGCGATCTTCTTGACCTGCCTCAAGAGATGGATGCCGTCGATTCCTGGCATCTTCATATCAGCGACTACGACCGCGAAGGGCTCGCTGTCAACGATCATATCGAGCGCTGCTTGCCCGTTTTCCGCTGTCGAGACGTCGAATAGCCCGTGCAGCTGGCGCCTGAAGCTCATTAAAATATTTGGCTCATCATCTACGAAAAGCACTCTGTCAGGCATTGTCATTCTCCTTGTCCGTTATTTGAATCGATGTGGCTCGCCATGCGTCAAGCCGGTCCGAAAGCCCAATATCCGAAAGGTGCGACAGGTCGATCTCGCCCTCA
>CAZKNE010000062.1:0-8778 GCA_964554005.1 uncultured bacterium
CGTTATCATCTGCGTCAATGGGCGACCGTCAACACAAACGTGGCAAGCGCTTCGGCGAGGTATGGTCCGCATCGGAGCACAGCGCGAGATAGGTCCCATTTTGGGCGCCTCGTTTGTCCTCATTGGCGTCATGGACGCTCGGCCTGGCTCGGCAGTATTCAAGATGGATGTTCAGGAGGTCGAGATCAGGCTCAGAAAAGACCAAGAAATCGGCTCAACGGGTGTTGTTGCGCCTCAAGAGATCGTGGCCAAGAGCATCGGTGATGCGGAGGGCATCGGAAGGGCGGTCATATCGGTGGCCGGCGTCTGGCTTTCGCCAAACAAGGTGGGCGTGAACGTCGTGGTCATTGATGGCAGTGGACGTTGCATAAGACGCGGGAGCTTTAAGTAGCAGATGCTGCTAACAGGTTATAGGTCTCAGCACTAGGTTTGACTGAAGGGATCTTGGGAGCGTGGCGGAAGTTCTTGGCGCGATAGACATCGGGACGGGCTCCGTGCTCTGCCTCGCAGTTGAAAGAACAGCGATGGGCTTGGGGAGAGAGCTTCTCAACGAGAGCATTATCACTGGGCTTGGCGCTGGGACAGCGAGCGACCCGGCGGTGAGGCAGGAGAGCATGGAGCGCACGCTGGCCGCGGTGGTCGAGTACGTTGATAAGCTGCAGGAGGTTGGTGCAGCTAGCATCTCCATAGTGGGGACGAGTGCACTTCGGAAGGCTCCCAACAGGGGTGAGTTCGCCGCAAGAGTCAGGCAGAAGACCGGCCTTCCAGTAGAGGTCATAAGCGGCAAGGAGGAGGCACGGCTGACGTTCTGGGGCGCGACCTGTGGCATTTTGGACTTGACCAGCCGGATTGCTGTGATGGACGTGGGCGGCGGCAGCACGGAGCTTGTTCTGGGCAGCATTGGCTCAGAAGAGGCGAGCGAGCCGGCCACGCCGGAGCTCGCGATCAGCATCCCGATCGGAGCGCTCACCCTAACGGACCGCTTCATCACGCTCTATCCGATCGACTTGGCCGAGACCGCACAGTTGAGGGCCGCCATTCGCGACGAGCTGAAGGGGACAGAGGCCGAAAAGCTCGTGGAAAAGGCGACAAGCGGCTCCGTCAATCCGCTGCTAGTCGCAGTGGGCGGGTCGGCGACCACACTCGTAGCGATGGAGCACAATATCGTGCCATACGTACCCGAGCGGGTTCAAGGAGTCCGAGTTACGAAGGATGTCATACTGAAGCACATCAACAGGCTGGGGAAGATGTCGCTTGCCCTGCGGTATCAAATCCCGTCGTTGCCGAAGGGACGTGCGCCGGTGATAGACGCCGGGCTTCTGATACTGCATGAGCTACTGTCCTTATTCGGCGCCTCGGTCATGATGGTCTCGGATCGGGGCCTAAGATACGGCGTCATCGTCCGGGACAGCCTGCGGCCCTCTTGAAAGGCTGCGCGCATCTGGCGAGCAGACCAGCATCCCGGCGAGCACGCCTCGTGCCCATTTGTGCTCGAGCTCGCAGAGGTAACCTCAGCGAAAGAGCTTCCTCAGACCTTTCCCGATCGCCCGACCGACGAGGCGCCTACCGACCCGCTTGCTGATTCTCTTGGGGCTTCCGCTGCTCAAAGCCTGAAGGTCGCCCAGAAAGCGACCCAGCTTGTAAGTCCCACTCCTGAGCGAACGCGAGAACATCCTTTTTGTCATTCAGCCACACCTCCTCGCTGTTCAGCATTCTACGTGATCCTTATCATATAGAAAAGTCCCGCAATTGGCCCAAATTGTCAAGAGGTTCTCAACGTAGCCCGTGCCAGGCCCAAGGAGTTTAACCGGCCAACCCGAAGCGCAACCTAACTTGCATCCGCTCACAGACCGCCTATATTTGGATGCGCGATAAGGAGGGGTGGCCGAGAGGTCGAAGGCGGCGGTCTTGAAAACCGCAGACTGAAAGGTCCGTGGGTTCGAATCCTACCCCCTCCGACAGCGAGCCGCTGCTCGACTTTCGAGGCATGAGGTCGCTAAGATGGAGCATTGCTTGCTGGATTCGGACAAAGTCAGAAAGGCACTGGGATGACTAAGAGGCCAATTAGGCCGGTGAAAGACTTGGAGACTCATTATGGTTCAATCCTTGGCGATATATCGAGCGTAATTGATGCCGCCAGGAGGTCAGCTGCCCGTTCGGTCAATTCCATCATGACGGCTGCTTATTGGCTGATAGGCCGGCGCATCGTAGAGTTCGAGCAGTCAGGAGAAAAGCGAGCTGGATATGGGGAGAAGCTGCTTGAGCGGCTAGCGGATGATCTGACCACGAGGTTCGGGCGTGGCTTCTCCTATCCGAATCTCAATAAGTTCCGCCAGTTCTACTTGGCCTATCCTCAGGAGAACATCCTCTCGACAGCGTCAATAGAATCAAGCGGCCCAATTCTCTCGACGCTGTCGATAGAATCGAATCAGCAAGATCGCCAGGCATTGCCTGAAAAATCGGAGGCCTTGCCTGGGCTGAATAGAGTAGAGGTGATTCTTCAGACGTTGTCCGAAGCATCGCAATCATCCCTTGCCGACATCGCGCGTTGCTTCCCGCTACCCTGGTCTGCATACGTCCGGCTGCTCTCGGTCAAGAATGAGAATGCGCGGCGCTTCTATGAGACCGAAGCCCTGCGTGGTGGCTGGTCGGTGAGGCAACTCAATCGACAGATCAACTCCCAGTTCTATGAGCGCACGGCTCTATCCCGAAACAAAGCTGCGATGCTCAGCAGGGGGCAGGAGTCTTTAGCAGAAGATGCGGTCCTGCCTGAGGAAGAGATCAAGGACCCGTATGTGCTGGAGTTTCTCGCGCTCAAGGATGAATACTCCGAGGCTGATCTTGAGGAGGCCCTCATCCGGCATTTGGAGACCTTCCTCCTCGAACTTGGCGGCGACTTCTGCTTCATCGGCAGGCAGAAGCGCTTACGCATCGGCGACGAGTGGTATCGCGTCGATCTCGTCTTCTTCCACCGCCGTTTACGGTGTTTGGTGATTATTGACTTGAAGATTGGCAAGTTCACGCCCGCCGACGCGGGCCAGATGCATCTCTATCTCAATTACGCCCGTGAGCAATGGGTGCGTGAGGGGGAGAAGCTCCCTGTTGGCCTGATTCTCTGCGCCCAGAAGAACGAAGCGGTCGCCCGATACGCACTGGAGGGACTGCCGAACAAGGTGATGGCCTCAGAGTACCGCATGGTCTTGCCAGACGAGAAACGACTGGCCGCCGAGATCGAGCGCACACAGGCCATCCTGCGGGCCCGAAAAGGCCCCGCACATCCTTCCACGGGAGAGGCCGGATCGAAGAACCACGCAAAGAGGGAACTAAGCACAGCCACTGAAGACAGAGAACAGACGTGATCCCCAAAGAATGTAAGCGGCTCGCTGATGTGGATTTTCCGATTGCGAACTGGCTCGGCTCGCACGCCTAGCCGCTGACCAAGATGCGTAAAAAGGGGGTACGGCGATCAGACGGCGAAATATGAGGCCCCCGCGTTCTGAGCCGCCTTGTCTCCGGCCCTACACTGCCAACTGACAACCGCCAACTGACAATGACTTACAGCCCGGTCTCCAGCCTCAGGGCCAGTGCGGTGGGAAGCCCCGCGGCGCAGATTTTCTGCTGCGTTTTCTTGAAATCGTAGGCGACCCGCTTGACTGAGACCGTCTGCGCCTCGTCATCCCATTCGGCGTAGCAGGCTTTGTTGATGCCGTCCCTGGGCTGCCCCACGCTGCCAACGTTGATGATGTACTTGTCGTTGGTGTTGTAAGTTATCGTCGATTGTTCCTGACAGTGAATGATGTCGATGGCTCCGCCCGGGGCCTCAACGATGAAGATCGGCTGATGAGAATGCCCCACAAAACACAGCGGAGTTCTCATTCCGGAGAACGCCATTTTGGCGAAACCGTAGGTTATTATGTAGTGCCACTCGGAGGGCTCAAACGGCGAGGCGTGCGTGAACGTTGCTATCCCTTTGCTGATCAGTATCCTGTCCTTCAACCTTTGCAGGCCGTTCCAGCCATCCTTGGTCAGATGGTTTCTCGTCCAGAGTATCGCCTTGGTGGCGACGCTGTTGAATAGCTCTATCTCGGTGAGGCCGAGCACGCCGTAGTCGTGGTTTCCAAGCACAGAGACGAAAGCTACCTGGGTGGTCAGCTCGATACAGCGGTTTGGGTCAGGCCCGTAGCCGACGATGTCGCCGAGCGAGACTATCCTGTATTCCCCGTTTGCAGAAGCCTCGATCTGGGCGAGGACAGCCTCAAAGGCTTCGAGGTTGCCGTGCACATCTGAGATGATGAAGTATTTCACGGCTGCTCGCCGGATGCCGCGTGCTCGTTCACCCCGGCGAGCCCGAGCTCCTTCACCTTGTCCAGCACACCATTTATGAACGCCGACGCCTTCTCGGAACTGAAGTGCTTGGCTAGCCGAACTGCCTCATCTATTGCGACCGCGGGAGCCATGCCGAAATATAACAGCTCGAACGCGGCGAGTCGCAATATCGACAGATCGACCGGGAGTATTCTCTCGAGCGACCAATGCTCTGAGACCTTGCGTAGAAGTGAATCTATGCTCTCGATGTTCTCCACCGTCCCAGTGACGAAGTCCTCTGCGAAGGCCCTGGTCTCGCTGTTGACAGGGTGGGCTGCAAAATACGGTTGCAAAGCCTCCTCAACAGGGCCTCCGAGCGCGTCCAACTGGTATAGAAGCTGGACAGCTATCTCCCTTGCTTTGTGCCTATTCCCCATAGTGGGAACCTCGGCAGGCGGAAGGATGAAGGATGAAGGATGAAGGCGGCGGCGGGCTGTTCGCCAACTGCCAACTGCCAACTGCCAACTGCCAACCGCAGATTTCTCCCGAGTCGCGGTCCATTGTCAGGAACGTTTTTTAAGTGTTTTGTAGAGATTCACCATCTCAATCGCAGAAAGGGCAGCGTCAAAACCCTTGTTGCCCATCTTCGTCCCGGCCCGCTCAATCGCCTGTTCTATCGTGTCGGAAGTGATGACCCCAAAAACCACCGGGATACTGCTTTGTAGCGAGACAGTGGATATCGCCCTCGAGGTCTGCGAAGAGACAAGGTCAAAATGCGGCGTTGCGCCTCGAATGACAGCACCTAAACAAATGATGGCGTCGTGCGTTTTTTTGTCAGCCAGCATTCGGGCAACGCTCGCGATCTCGAGCGCCCCTGGCACCCACACGACCTCGATGTTGTCTTCCTCAACGTTATGCCGCACGAGGCAATCCCGAGCGCCCGAGACCAGTTTCTGCGTGATGAACTCGTTGAAGCGCGCGGCAACGATGCCGATCTTGAGCCCTTTGCCGTCTATTATCCCGTATTTTTCTATCATTATTCTCCTTTCGGCCTATTGTTATCGAAGCTAGTGACTTGGCCTTCTCTTCAGTTTCGCGGCGCATTCAGGGGCAGCTAAGGCCCTCTATTTATACTATCATACCTTTGTCAGAATATGGCCCATCTTAGACCGTTTTACCTTTAGATAACCTCTGTTCTCCTCGTTCGGAGCGATCTCAAGCGGTATGCGCTCGATAGTCTCAAGCCCGTAACCTTGAAGAGCTATGAGCTTTACTGGGTTGTTGGTCATCAGTCGCATTTTCTTGACGCCGAGATGCCGGAGTATCTGTGCCCCCATGCCGTAGTCTCGCTTGTCAGGCGGGAAGCCGAGCGCCAGATTGGCCTCAACCGTGTCTTTGCCCTTGTCCTGAAGCTCGTAGGCGCGCAGCTTGTTGTGAAGACCAATGCCCCGTCCCTCTTGCCGCAAGTAAAGTAACACGCCGACGCCCTCCTTCGCGATAATCTGCATCGCCATATCTAGCTGGTCCCCGCAATCACACCGCAGGGACTTGAACACCTCGCCCGTGAGGCACTGGGAATGGACGCGGACAAGAACGCTCTCTTGCTGTCCTATGTCGCCCATGACAAGCGCCAAGTGATACTGGTCCCGAAGCGTATCTCGATACGTGAGGCAAGTGAACTCACCATACCTGGTCGGCAGCCTGGTCTCCGACACTTGCTCCACAAGCATCTCACGCTTGAGCCTGTATCTGATCAGGTCCTGAACCGTAACGAGCGGGATGTTGTGCTTCTTGCGAAACTGCACAAGGTCCGGAACGCGTGCCATCGTCCCATCATTCTTCATTATCTCGCATATCACACCCGCCGGATACAGCCCAGCAAGGCGTGCAAGGTCAACAGCTGCCTCGGTCTGGCCCGTGCGGACTAAGACGCCTCCTGGCCTCGCACGAAGCGGGAAGACATGCCCCGGGACAACTACATCGTCCCTGCCTTTACTCGGGTCTGCGAGCACTTTGATGGCCACCGCTCTGTCCGCGGCAGAGATGCCAGTCGTAACACCATGAGCCGCATCAACGGAGACTGTGAAGGCAGTGCCAAAGGGCGCTTTGTTGTGCTCCGTCATCTGCGCAAGCCCCAGCTCGTCGAGTCGCTCTCCGAGCATCGGCACGCAGATAAGCCCACGGCCGAACCTCGCCATAAAGTTCACCGTTTCGGGCGTTACTCTCTCCGCAGCACATGTCAGATCGCCCTCGTTCTCTCGGTCCTCGTCGTCAGCAACGATGGCCATCCGGCCCGCAGCTATCTCGTCAATAGCCTTCTCGATTGTGTCGAAGGCCGTCTTCGTGCCTTCTTTTGCATCCACGCTGTCCATAACCAAACCCCTTATGTCCCAATCTAATCCGCTATATGAATCCGTGCTCTTTCAAGAACTCAACAGTCATCTTGCCCTTTAGGCTCCCCCCGACGTCCTCTGGCAAGTAAGATTGTAAACACTTCAAGACATACTTGGCAAGAACGTCAAACTCAAGGTTCAATTGATCGCCAACGTTCAGACCACCGAGCGACGTCCGCTCGAGAGTGTGGGGGATCATGGCCACACTGAAGCTGCCGCTGCCGCACTCTGCCACCGTAAGGCTAACGCCGTCAACACAGACCGAGCCTTTCTCCACGACGAGTTGGTCCCATCGTCCGGAGTGCTCGACACGCAGCACTGCCTCATCACTTTTTCTCTCAAAGGATGCGACCCTGCCGACCTCATCAATGTGCCCCTGCACGATGTGCCCGCCAAGCCGGTCCCCGAGCCTCAACGCGCGCTCGAGATTGACCCTGTCCCCGGCAGGCAGCGCCCCGAACTTGCTCCGCTGAAACGTCTCCGAGGAGACGAAGAACCCAAACTCATTCCGGCCAACATTGGTTACCGTTACGCACACGCCCGAGACGGAGATGCTGTCGCCGACCTGGGTGTCCTCAAACGGCGAGCTGACAACAACGCCTAAGCGGTCCTCGCCTCGTCTGACGATACTTCTGATGACTCCTACTGTCTCAACTAGTCCCGCAAACATTTTTCCTCCATGTTGACTACTTCGCATAATAGGTAGATCGAGGCAAGTTGACGAGTCGTATGTTTTGCATAGGTGTGAATCTAGGCGGTGGGGAGCGCCTGCAAACACTTGGTGCAGCAGCGATTTAAGGGGTCGGTCATGCGTTGGAGCAAGGGCGGATACAAGCACTTGATGGCGATAAGAACGGCGTCAAAGAGCCGCCGATTCGAGCAACTCTGGACCCAATAAAAAGGCCGCACAAAGTTACCTACAATCCAGGGGCAAGGCGCAGGCCGCGGTGAGCTTGAAATAATCGAGACAGGTGATACGTTGCGTTCTCCTCAACCATTGTATAGGGTTGTGGGGTGCAAAACGGCAAAGGGTACAAGGGTGATTTCAGAGATGTTTTCAGATTTGCTTATAGGCATTGATGTTGGTTCTGTGGCTCTCAAGGCTGTGCTGATGGACAGCAACCGCCGGGTGATCGAGCATCACTACGGACGGATTAAGGGCAGACCGCTTCAGATGGTCAGGGATGTGCTGAAGGACATGCTTGAGCGCCACAATCAAGATAAGATCAGGGCTATCTGTGCGACGGGCGCAGGCGGGAGGCTCGCCGCTGAACTTCTAAACGGCATCTTCGTCAATGAGGTCATAGCACAGTACCTCTGCGCGGTGCACTTCGACAAGAGAGTCAGGACAGTCATCGACATCGGCGGCGAGGACTCCAAACTGCTGTTGCTTTCTGAGGACAAGGCTACGGGCAAACCTATGGTGTCGGACTTCCAGATGAACAGCGTCTGCGCTGCGGGGACGGGGTCCTTCCTTGATCAGCAGGCCACTCGCCTCGGCGTTTCGATCGAGGGTGAGTTCGCCAAGCTAGCGCTGATGTCGAAGAGTCCGCCTCGGATAGCTGGCAGGTGCAGCGTTTTCGCGAAGACCGATATGATTCATCTTCAGCAGGAGGGGACTCCAGTTCACGACATCGTCGCCGGGCTGTGCTATGCGTTGGCGAGGAGCTTCAAGAGCAGCGTCGTCAAGGGCACCAAAATAGAGCCGCTAGTCTCGTTCCAGTCAGGCGTTGCGTCAAACACGGCTATGGTCAAGGCGCTCAAGGACGTTTTGGGGTTGAGCGATGGTGAGATGTTGGTTCACGAGCAGCACCACATCGCGGGGGCGATCGGTGCTTGCCTGCACTATCTCACCTCGACGGACGTTCCGGAGCGGTATTTCGAGGGTTTGTCCAAGCTCGAGGAGTTTCTGGAAAGACCTTCTGAGGACGAGAAGCACCTGCCGATACTCTCGCTGGACAAAGTTGTGTTCCCACGCGGAGATGGTGCGGGACATGCCCAGGCCCCCAGCTCAAATGGTCCACCGAGGGTCTATCTCGGGATAGATGTTGGCTCTATCAGCACAAACGTGGTAGCCATC
>CAZKNE010000063.1:0-8688 GCA_964554005.1 uncultured bacterium
TCCGAGAAGTGCCTTGGCCCGCTCTGTGTCAGAGCCGGCATTGCAGAATGCGTTGAACAAGCCCGCGGCAAGTAGCCGAGCCCGTGACGCCGATAAGGTCGTTAGATCGATGTCCACCGGCACGGCGTCGGGCCAAGGGAGTCTGAACAACATGCCGGCCGCCGCGGCGAGCTGCTGGCTAATGGGTTTCGACTGTAGCGCGACTAGAGGGGAAGTCAATTGGGAAAGTAGCGAAAGGCGGATGACAGAATCCAGCCCAACACCCGCGAGGGCAGCGGATGAATCAGAGTCATCTGCGAGCTTCTCAGCCAACTTCTCCAAGGCGAGTCGTGTATATGGTTTGAGGCGTTCATTCTCTAGGGCAAGATGCCGTGCGGTTTCATGCCGCGTCGAGTGCCCAAAACTGGGGATACCGTCTGCGGAATGACGTAGGTAATCCCGACTCTCGAACAACGCTATTTCAATCTCATCTACGTCCCCCAACACCGCGGCTTTCACTGCGGACCATGCTTCAGTGGATCCCGGCGCCGGAATGATGGCCAGTCTCAGTGCGGCTGCCAGAATCTGCCTGCTACGTTCGTTATACTGCTCCGCCTTCTGCACCAAATCCAGTAGGAAGCATTCGATCTCCGGGCTGCGGTACTCGTGGGCGTCGTTGGCAGTCTTTCTCAGAGTGGCCGGATCCGCTTGTTCGCCTTCATCAAGATAGATCCATTTGTACAGCACATAAGGGTTGCCGGCGATAACTTCCGACACCAGCTCATCCTCGTCGATCTGCTTTGTTCCTGGGAAGCGCTTCTTGAGCCAGGCGAGCAGCTCCGTCCGCGACTTCTTATCATCAATGAAGTCAATCGCGTCGATCGGGAGGGTATCCGCAGGAGGAATCCTCGCCAGCCCTTCTGCCTTTTTAACGGCATCTTGATTGACGTTCTCCGGCCTTAGGGGACAACGCAAATGCAGCAACACGTGTGTTGAAGGCCAGCTGTGGATGTTCCGCAGGAAGGTCCCGAGCGTGGTGAAGTCATGGTCCAGGAAATGGCTGTCCTCCCACTGATTCAGCATGAGGACAATGGGACGGCTTTTCTTATTCGCGATTAACCTCAGGAGGAACTTCGCCTCATCCGCCTGAAGAGGCGCCATCGACAATCCCCCGGTGCGCAATTTCTCGTCAAGTTGTCGCAATATGCTAAAGACCTTCTTGATGGCCGCCCCCCAAGGCAACGCCTGGCCGATTATCTCGCCAGCTGTAGTTCCCACACGGCCTACAGCACCGCCCTTGTTCATCTCGAGTAATAGATCCTTCTGCTCGCGCCATGATGAATCCGCCAGCCAATGGTCGTAGGCGTCGGCTACGGCGCGCAGAAGACAATTGCCCTCAAGTCCCGGTTGCTCCAGCATGCCAACAAGCGTCTGTTTTTCCTGGTAGAGTAGCTTGACCAGCTCCTTCAGCAGACGAGACTTGCCGATTCCGGGCCGGCCCTTGACGACGGTCAATCCTGGCTTTTGGATGCGCCGCCTAAGTTCTTGAATCTCTCGTTGCCGCCCGAAAAAGGGCGGACGCCGGTGCTCTTCTGCGTTCATGCGGGACATATTCCACCAGAAGGGCGACTCTGTCAATGATCGGGATTATGTGTGGCTTGCTGTCATCTGTGAGCAGGGCACGTTCAATTTCCTCAGCGACATCTCGAGCGCCTCGTTCACATTCATGTAGGGGGCGGCAAGGAGGCTGTCCAATAAGTCGAATCTGGAGTTGCGTAGGGGCGGGGCTTGTCTCCGCCCACCTATATATCGGGCAGACACAAGGCCTGCCCCTACAGGATTGCGCCGTGGGCACCTATCGCTTCGCTTGAAACATAGTGGGCTGAAGGCGAGCTCGGCACGTGCGAGCCGACCGGGCGCATTCGCCGGTAAAAGGACTTATGGGAGCCGAGACACTGGGTCGAGCAGCGCTAAAACCTCAGAAAGGATGATCTCGGATAGGTCCGTCTTGGCCATCGGTTCAAGCGCCCTGACCTTCCCATCAGGCCACAAGAGCGTGGCGGTATTCACGTCCACTTCGAGGCCGGAGTTTTCAAGCGAGACGTCGTTGGCGATGATGAAATCCAGGTTCTTCTCGAACAGTTTCTGTCTCGCGTTCTCAACGATGTTCTCCGTCTCCGCCGCAAAACCAACGACCACCTGCCCCTTTGCCCTTGACTGCCTGACCTCGGCCAACACGTCAGCCGTCCGAGCGAGCTCGAGAGAGAGTCCCTCGGGGCCTTTCTTGAGCTTCTGTTGCGCCGTGGCCTGGGGCGTGTAGTCGGCGACGGCAGCAGCCATGATCACGGCATGCTGCCCGGGCAGCGCGTCGAGAACGGCTTCCCGCATCTGTTCAGCGGAGATTACGTTTCTCACCTCAACCCCATGCGGCGCCTCAATACTTGTAGGCCCCGCAACTAGCGTAACCCTCGCGCCTCGTGCGGCTGCTGCCCTTGCCAGCGCAAAACCCATCTTCCCTGATGAGCGGTTCGAGATGAACCTGATCGGGTCGATCATCTCGCGCGTCGGACCCGCCGAGATCAGCACGTTCAGGCCTTTCAGGTCGTGACCAAATCTCGCGACTGCGGAAACTGTATCGACGATCGTCTCTGGGTCTGACATCCTGCCCTTGCCGGAGGTCCCGCACGCCAGCTCGCCCGCCTCGGGACCAATGAACGAGGCGCCGATCTGGCGGAGTTTTTTGATGTTCTCCTGGACGATAGCATTGGCATACATGCGGGAGTTCATGGCGGGCGCGATGAGCACGGGACACTCGCACGAGATGAATGTAGTGGACATAAGGTCGTCCGCAAGGCCGCCTGCGAACTTAGCGATGATGTTGGCCGTGGCTGGGGCAACTAGCAGCACGTCTGCCCAATCTGAGAGCGAGATATGGCCGATCTGGTCGCTGCGGGCAGCGGCAAACATCTCCACGTAAACTGGATGACCGGAGAGGGTCGCCAGCGTCTCGACTCCTATGAACCTCGCTCCGTTCTCAGTCAGCAGGACCTTGACGTCCAGCCCGCGCTTCGTGAGAAGTCGCACTATCTCGGCGGACTTGTAGGCCGCTATGCTGCCCGTTACCCCGAAGAGGATATTTGCTGAAGGCTTTCTATTCTCTCTCATCGCTTTTCTCGCTCTTCGCTATAACTGGCTGGAAACTTATGATCTCGCTGAACGCCCGCTCGAGGCTCGGGGAGTTCCTCATTGCAACCCTTGCATTCCAACGAGTTTTAACGAAACGACCGAGCATCGCATTGTAATCTGGCCCTATCTTGCTTCCGGGCCTCGGCACGATCGCTTGGCGCAGAGCAGTTCGGCGCGATCTTCTTGCTAGACTAATGAGTTCCCTCTTGGGATCGGCAAGCTGATCGGGCTCCTCAGGAACCTTGCTTTTGCTAATACCCAGGAAAGTTGCGAACGCTGAACGGTCAGCAATGACCCAAGATTCAACTTCTCTGACCGCAACTCGGAATACAAGGTTGTGTTGCTTTGGGTGAGGCAGCCAATCCCTCACCAGTTTGGGCGCACACTCCGCGACATCCTGGTCCGTCAGCACCACAAATGGCAAGTGTTTGGCTGCGTTGTTGAATGCTATGATGCGCTTCTTCAAGTACCCGTAGCCTCCTCGACGAAAACAGCTACCGACACAATAGATCCGCCCCGACTGCTTTAGAATAACCCTTAGCACTGTCTCGCTGAGCTCATCTTCGACAGCCAGGTGAACAGGAACGGGCTCATACATTGAACAGGCTCAACTGCCTGATATTCTGTGGTTCTGTCATAGGAAGGGCCGCGTCACCAACGCTCATACCCGACTCCAACATGGCTTTGAGCGACTGGATGCGAGAGGCTTGCTGAACCCTGGTTCCTTCCTTGTGCGGCGTCAGAAGCAACGTCTCTTCGCCGCTGATTCCCTTGTCCAAGAGCAGGTCAGTGCTGTGTGTGCTGATAATGACCTGACCCCTTCTTTTCTGCTGCATGCGCCATATCAAAGCCGCCAGTTTTTGGATAATCCCGGTGTGAAGAGACAACTCAGGTTCCTCCAAAAGGAGCACACCATCGTTGGCCATGATTGACCATAGAAGAGCAATGAGGCGCAGCGTGCCGTCGGAGAACTGCTCTTCGTTCTGCTTAGCGCCTTTGGCTCTCCAGTGGTTGTATATTATCTCCAAATGGGCAATGCCCCTTTCGTCCCTGGCGATGCTGAGCTTCTCGAATTGAGGAACGGTACATGTCAGCGCGTCCTGGATTCTCCTTAGTCGCGAGTCGCGCACATTGCCACTGGTTTGGAGTATGTCCTCCAAGAACCTCTGCCCAAATGGGTCTTCCTCGATCACCCTCGCCGCAAAGGTCTCCGGGTGCCTGATAAGTTGGGGCACGAGATGCATGTATTTGATGGAGCCAAAGAAGCCCGCTATCTCTCTAAACTTCTGATTTACGTTAATCTGCTCAAGGAACGTCTGGCCTAGACGGGCAGTATCCTTTTTGTCCCCTTTATCAGGACGCTTAAGAATCTGCTCGTTCCCGTTCCACACGCTCTCATACGCGAGTCTGACAGGGTTCGAGCCCCCCCTCTCCTGCTTGATGCCAATAGCATATTTCCATGTTGGTTCCTGACCTTCATCTCGGGACAGATGCACCTCAATTTCCACATCAGGATGGCGTCGAGCAGCGAGGCAGCGGATCTTTGACAGACCTCCTCGGTCGCTCACTGCCTTCTGCAGCCCGCCCCCTTTTGATTTCGCGATGTCCCGCACGAAGCGGAGCGCGTCCAGGAAATTGGATTTGCCAGACGCATTCGGGCCGATCAAAAACATGCGCTGGCCGAGCGGCACATCCACATCAGCGAAGTTGCGCCAGTTCTTCAGCTTGATGCGGGAGATCATCAGCCGAGACTTCTTGACTCTCTTTCGAGCTTTTGGGGCTTCAGTCATTAGATTCATCTCCCTTCGCAATCTGGTTGGAGGTCGCTGCGTCGTGAATCAGCGCCCGATACCTCTGCTCCGTCATCCTCGCACGCTCGGCGGTGATTATGCTTTGGATGCCCGAGACTGTCGAAGCAACGTCATCATTGACGATAAGGTAGTCGTAGCTCTTGCACAGCCGAATCTCTTCCCTCGCACGCGCAACCCTCCTCGCCACCTCCGCGTCGCCCTCGCTCGCCCGACCAACAAGTCTGGCCTTTGTGGAGGCGAATGACGGGCCAACCACGAAAAGCAAAACCGTCCCGGGACATCTGGACCGGACTGTCGTGCCGCCCTGAATGTCTATCTCCAGAAGCACATCTCGACCGGTGGCCAGGATGTCAAGAACATCTGACGCTCGCGTCCCGTAAAAATGCCCGTGCACGTCGGCCCATTCAAGCATTCCGTCCTGCTTGACGAGCGACTCAAACTTCGCCTGATCGAGGAAGTGATAGTCAATCCCGGGCTTCTCTCCCGCCCTAGCGGGACGGGTTGTGCAGGACACATTGAGCCCTATGCGAGTATCGACCGAGGCCACACGCCTCGCCAACGTGGTCTTGCCGGCGCCGGCAGGGCCTGAAAGAACGAAGATAATCCTCCCTTCACGAAGAGACTGAGATAGAGCTCGCTCAATCAAGCCACTGGCCGACGCTGATGGCATAATTTTCCTATAAGAAGCTTCCCTGGCTACCGCGCCAGCACCCTGCGTAACCTATTTTAGCTTGTTCAACAGGGCATCTCGCGTGAAGCTTGTCTGCCAGACGTAGCCCGTGTCTGTAATAATCAGGGTCTTGGTCCTCTTGCCCTGCGTGGCATCAATCAGCTTGCCCGCCTCGCCAGCCCGCTTCTTGATCTTTCTCGCAGGCGAAGAGTTGAAAGCTATCGCGCCTACGATCCTTGCGCGATCAAGGAAGTTACTCTCTGAATCCTCGATAACGATGTAGCTCTTTGCCATACTTCAGTCACCTACCTTTCTCTTCTAATTACTCTGTCGCGTAGCACCTTGCCTCAAGCGCCGTGCACACATATGTGGCCTCAGCTTGTTTATACCTGCAATTACGTAGTTCATCATAATAACCGAACGCCTGCTCCTCACGAGCCGGGATATTATGTATCCCAATCTGAAATGAAATCTCCGAAAACACTCGTCCTGAAACCTCTCAACCTCGCTCTCTGCAAGATACAAGTGCCTGAAATGCGGCTCCTGTATCACATCCTTTTCAACAAGAACTCCCAACTCTCTACAAATATCGTAAAGTTTTGTTCCCAGAAAACACATAGCAAGAATACACTCCGCAAAATCCCCGTCAAGCTCCAACGCAAAAATCCAACGTCCTCTGCACACTCTCTGGCGTCTCCCACGGCAGCCCAAGTATGAAGAACATATACGCATCGCTCCCGAATCGCTTACACAGCCCAACCGCACGCCTCGGCCGAGCCAACGTGATCCCCTTCTGCATAATGCTCTAGTTGTTTTGAGACTTGTGTGGGGAGCATGCCCCACACCACAAGCAGGCAGGACAGCCTTCTAACATGGCTAACCCCACCCTGTGTATGAGGCGCACCGGCAAGTTCCCTATTGACCTAATGTATGGCTGTCCTATACAATATATTGTGTTAATCCAGTGGCAGTGAGATGTGAACGTTATTGGTTGGTGCTCTCTAACCGGGAAGCGCGTTATTCTCGGGGCGATTCTGATCTAATGCACAACATATAGGAGGCTTGGTCTGATGAGGTGTCCATTTTGTGGGGTTACAAAGGATCGCGTCGTAGATTCGCGCATGAGCAAAGATGGGGCGATGATCCGAAGACGGCGTGAGTGCTCGGCCTGCCTGAAGCGCTTCACGACGTATGAGGAGATCGAGGACGTTACGTATGTCGTTGTCAAGAAGGACAGGCGGCGGGAGCCGTTCGACAGACAGAAGCTGCTGGCGGGGCTGGTGCGGGCGTGCGAGAAACGCCCAATAGGCACGGTTCAGCTTGAGGAGATCGTCAACGAGGTCGAGCGCCAGTTGCACAGCAAGCCGGAGAAGGAGATAGCAACACACGAGATTGGCGAATACGTGATGGACGAACTGCGGGCGCTTGATCAGGTCGCTTATGTGCGATTTGCATCTGTTTACAGAGATTTCAAGAGCGCGGACCAGTTTCTAGAGGAGTTGGAGCAGCTTTTACACGCAGAGCACTAGAAAGCACTTGCTAGGACATAATTCGGAGAGCGAACATGGATGACAATGACGTTCTGAAACAGTTGATAAGACAAAAAGCGGCGGAGCTTGCGAGCGAGATACTCTCCGTGAGGCGCACGATACATCGCAATCCCGAGCTTGCGTTTGAGGAGCATGAGACCTCTGCCCTTCTGGCGGAGCGGCTAGAGAAGTTTGGTATAAAGGTTCAGCGTGGCGTTGGCGGGACCGGCGTGGTTGGGCGCTTGCAGCCCGAGATTGAGGGAGCCAAGACGGTGGCGATTCGCGCCGACATGGACGCCTTGCCGATACAGGAGGAGACCGGCCTTGAGTTCGCATCAAAAAATCCCGGCAAGATGCACGCCTGCGGGCACGACGCAAACTGTGCGATGGCGCTTGGCGCAGCGCTCATCCTGAACTCCGAGGAGGTCAAAAAATCGCTCAAGGGCAACGTGCGCATGCTGTTTCAGCCGGCGGAGGAGAGCCCTCCGGGCGGCGCGATCAAGATGATTGAGGACGGAGCGCTTGAGAACCCAAAGGTCGATGCCATTATCGCCTCGCACACATATAGCGACGCGAATCTGGGCGAGATAGTTTTCCGGGCAGGGCCGATGCTGGCAAGCGCTGATAACTTCGACCTGAAGATCATCGGTAAGGCGGGACATGGTGCTGCGCCGCATCAGGGCAAGGACGCAATCGTAACATCGGCGGAGGTCATTCTGGGCTACCAGCGGATTGTCAGCAGGCAGATATCGCCGACCACTCCTGCCGTGATCACGATCGGAACCATCCACGGCGGTGACAGGTCGAATATCATCCCGAGCGAGGTCATAATGAAGGGCACCGTCAGGACGCTGGATATGGAAGTCCAAAAGACGATCGAGCGGGCTATGCACGAGACTGCTGACGGCATCACCAAATCGGCTGGCCTAGGCTACGAGCTCGACTACCAGAAGGGCTATCCAACGCTTCTGATCGACCCTGACTTGAAGCGGCTAGTCGAGAAGGCGATAGGAGAGTTCGGCGCGGCGAAGTTCGTAGAGATGCCGTCCCCCGAGATGGGCGGCGAGGATTTCGCCTACTACACGCACCACGTGCCGGGCGTTTTCATGTTCTTGGGCGTCGTGTCCGACACGAATCCTCAATGCCCGTTACACCATCCCAAATACACCATCGACGAGCGTGTCCTGAGCATCGGCGCCTCGACAATGGCCTGGGTCGCAGCGAGGATACTGGCGGAGGGGTAGTTCAACTCTCGAGCGTTGGAGGCGTTTGATCGCCGCCCTCATCCAATTTGGGGAGGACGACTTTGGAATTAACTGCTGAAGATATGACCATAAGGTAACCGCTTGGCCTTCAAGCTGAGGTTATGAACGTTGGAGACTCGCACCGGCAAACTGGCTCAGGGGACTGACGTGAAAACTGCCGTCAAGTACGCGGTCGCGGTTGCAGCGTTATTCGCGGTGTTGGTGGTTGCTCAGGCCTCGAAGGGAGCGTTACAGTTTGGGAGGATGAG
>CAZKNE010000064.1:0-8613 GCA_964554005.1 uncultured bacterium
GGCCCGGGCGTCGGCGAGGGTTATGCCGCCGGTAGGGCCTGCGAGGGCATTTCTCGGGCCCCGAAGGAGGCGGGTCTTCTGACCAGAACGATGCTCATTGGACAGGCAGTCTCCGAGTCAACAGGCATTTACTCATTGGTAATCGCGTTGCTTCTGATTTTTGTCGTTGGTAAATAGAGGTTCGCATCATACCTGGTTGCAGGCCGGGTTGATACGTGGCCACAGGGGTTGCCTGGGCTCTCTGCCTTTGTCGGGGCCTTGTTCACGGGGCAAGTTCGGGAATGCGAGACGAGCAGCGGTGAATAGGAATGGTTGAGCTAAACTTCACGATAGTCATTCAGGCTATCAATTTCGTGATCTTGTTCCTCGTGATGAGGAAGCTTTTCTGGAAGCCGCTGATGAGGCATCTCGACCGGCGTGATGCACTGATCATCGTCCGCAAAGATGAGATCGAGAAGCTCCGGGCCGAGTCGATACGAATGCGTGAGGAGTACTCTGGCCGGATAAGGGCAGCACGCAAGGATGGGATCGCGCTTCAAGAGAAGCTCATAAGAGAAGGCCGCTCCGAGCGACTCCGACTGGTCTCGGAGTCGCTGGACAAGGCGGAGGAGGTTACTGCTGTTGGAGAGAAGGAGCTTCTCAATGACAAGCAGGCCGCGCTTGATGGGATCAAGGACGAGGAGATAGGGATGATGGCGGAGCAGCTTGCGAGTCGGATTCTGGCGGTGCAGGAGAGTTGAGGTTGGATATGGCAGGCGGCGGTAAGGGGAATGATAGGCGTCCTCGGCGGCTATTGAGGCCTTTCATGGTCATTGTTTGTATATTGGGAGCCTACCTGATCGCTAACTACGCATTTAGGGCTAGCGGCCACGTATATCCCGAGACAATGAAGCTCGTGAACTTCGGGCTGTTTGTGTATTTGATATATCACTTTCTCAGGAAGCCCTTGGTCGCGATGATCGACTCGAAGATTGCAGACGCCTGCGAGCTGCTCAAGACCACAAAATCTCAGTTAGCAGAGGCTAAGAGCGACCATCAGGAGGCCCAGCGTTTGTTGTCGGGCCTTGAGGATGAGGTTGAAAAGCTCGGTGCGCGGGCCAAGGAGCTCGGTGAGGCCGAGCGGGATGCCTTGATTGCGGATGGCAAGGAGCGTGCTGGAAGCATCATAAACCAGGCCAGTGTAACCCTGGAAGGCCGGGAGCGGGAGATTCGGCGAGGGATATTCGAGGAGGTAGCACAGCGTTGCGTGGATGTTGCCGGAGCAAGGATCTCCCAGAGGCTCACGCCTGATCTTCATCTGGCACTGGTTAAGTCTCGCATCTCAGCGATTGGGAGGCGTTCGTGAATAAGAGCTTTCTTGCACAGCGCTATGCTAAGGCGTTGTGTAGTTTAGTTCCCGAGGATAAGCTGGAGGACATTCGTGAGGAGTTGCGGGTGCTTGGGAGGTTGGTGCGGGAGTCACACGATTTTTACAGCATGTTGAATAATGAGACGCTGAAGCTAGGCGTTCGGCAGAGGTTATTGGACGTCGTTCTCAAGAAGCTCGAGCCGCCGGAGGTTCTTTTCAAGTTTTTTCACCTCTTGCTTCGGCATGGACGGATGTCGCTGGTTAAAGAGATAGTCGAGCAATATGATCACGAGGCGGATCGTCGGCTGGGGCGGATGCGGGGCGAGTTCTTGGCTCCAATTGAGGTGCCGAAGGAAGACGTGCAGGTGTTGGAGAACAGATTGAAGGAGCTTCTAGGAGCGGACGTAATACTGTCGCAGAGGCAGGATAAAACACTTATCGGAGGGTTCGTGGTTCGGATCGGGGATTGGCTCTTTGACGCTACCATTGATGCGGAGCTTTTGAATGCCAAAGATTTGATCAGCGGCGTTCTCGATTCTGGTCATAACGAGTCCTCTTTGGTTTTGTCTTCGCGAAGTTGACTGGAGGTAGGATTAGATGCGAATAAGGCCTGAGGAGATCAGCTCGATCATCAAGGAGCAGATCGAGAACTACGGCACCGAGGTTACGCTGGACGAGGTAGGGCGTGTTCTCGAGGTGGGAGACGGCATCGCGCGGATATATGGTCTTGGCAATGTCATGTCGGGAGAGATGCTTGAGTTTCCGCACGACGTGATGGGCCTCGCTCTTAGCCTTGAGGAGGGTAACGTGGCCGCCGTTCTTCTTGGCGAAGACCAGTACATCAAGGAGGGCGACCTGGTTAAGCGGACCAAGCGGATTGCGGAGACCCCCGTGGGCGAAAAGGTAATTGGGCGAGTCGTCAACGCGCTGGGCCAGCCAGTTGATGGCAAAGGTCCGATCGAGGCTAAGCAGTTTAGTCCCTTGGAGAGGATCGCGCCTGGCGTAGTGGACAGGATGCCGGTTAAGGAGCCTCTTCACACGGGGATCAAGGCGATCGACGCGATGATCCCTATAGGCCGGGGGCAGCGTGAGCTCGTGATTGGCGATAGGCAGACGGGCAAGACGGCGGTGGTTGTTGATACGATTCTCAGCCAGAAAGGCGAGGATGTGATTTGCATCTACGTTGCGATCGGCCAGAAGCGCTCGACAGTTGCCCGGGTCGTCAAGACGTTCCAGGAATACAATGCAATGGACTATACAGTAGTCGTTACAGCGAGCGCAAGCGAGCCGGCGACGCTTCAGTATATTGCTCCATACGCAGGCTGTGCGATCGGTGAGTATTTCAGGGACAGCGGCAGGCACGCCCTGGTCATCTATGACGACCTTTGGAAGCATGCTCAGGCCTACAGACAGCTCTCTTTACTATTGAGGCGCCCGCCCGGACGTGAGGCATTCCCGGGCGATGTCTTCTACCTGCATTCGCGACTCTTGGAGCGAGCAGCAAAGCTTAACGACGAGCGCGGCGGTGGCTCTCTTACCGCCATCCCGATCATTGAGACACAGGCGGGCGACATATCGACCTACATCCCCACAAACGTGATCTCGATCACGGATGGCCAGATATTTCTCGAGTCGGACCTCTTCTACTCAGGCGTTAGGCCGGCGATTAACGTTGGCGTCTCGGTCTCCAGAGTCGGCGGAAACGCCCAGGTGAAAGCTATGAAGCAGGTTGCCGGCACGCTGCGCCTCGACCTTGCCCAGTATCGGGAGGTGGCGGCCTTTGCGCAGTTTGGGTCCGAGCTTGACAAGGCAACACAGCGGCAGCTCAAAAGGGGCGAGCGGATGGTCGAGGTTCTCAAGCAGGATCAGTATGTGTCGCTGCCGACGGAGAAACAGGTGGCCGTTATCTTTGCCGGGGTCAATGGTTTTCTTGACGATGTCGAGGTTAAGGAGATAAAGCGGTTCGAGCGCGAGCTGTTACGGTTCATGGATTCCGAGCGCCCCGAGGTCCTTAAGGCTCTTAGGGAGAAGAAGGAGATTAGCGACGAGCTTGAGGCGGACCTGAAGAAGTCCATTGAGGAGTTCAAGTCTCAATTCTTTCAGTAATTAGGTTCTTAATATGCCGACACTAAGAGATGTGCGACGACGTATTCTCAGCGTCAAGAACACGCAGAAGCTGACGCGGGCGATGAAGATGGTCGCCTCGTCCAAGCTGCGTCACGCTGAGAGGTTTCTTGTTCAAGCTAGGCCTTACTCGAAGAAGATGATGGAGGTCGTTGCGAGCCTGGCGTTCAGGACTGGAGTGAAGGATAATCCCCTTCTTAGGCCTGGCGGGAGCGGGAAGGTGGAGCTCGTGGTGCTGACGGGTGATAAGGGGTTGTGCGGGGCCTTCAACAGCAACGTCTTGCGGTTTGCGGTCTCGTCAATCAAGGGGAGGCACGTGGACAAGGAGGTCGAGCTGTTCCTTGTGGGGAAGAAGGGGCGGGACTTTTTCAAGAGACGTCCTGAATACTCTATTTGTGATGAGTATGTGAACTTCTGGCGCACGTTCAGCCTGAGTGACGCCACCCACGTCGCTCAGAAGATTGCTGCGGCGTTCATCGAGCGCTCCTATCATGCCGTATATTTGGTCTATAACGAGTTTAAGACGGCGCTTGTCCAGCGCGTCGTTCTGGAGCAGCTGTTGCCCATCACGCCCACGCAGGTATCGGAGGGACAGACCGAGCCAGGAGCCCAGACGGCAGACAGCAAGGACTCTGAAGAACCTGAGGTGGTTCGGACTGATTATCTGTATGAGCCATCGGCGTCGGCCTTGCTTGATGACCTTCTGCGGCAGCACATTGAGTTTCAGGTCTATCGGGCATTTCTGGAATCTCAGGCGAGCGAACAGGGTGCGCGGATGACAGCGATGGAGGCTGCGACCGACAACGCGGACGAGATGATTAGGGTCCTGACACTGCAATACCATCGGGCGCGGCAGGCCTCGATAACAACGGAGCTCATAGAGATAGTCTCTGGGGCCGAGGCGCTTGCTGGGTGAGGAAGATATTAAGGAGTTTTTTGTATGGCAGATGGCAAGATTATTCAGGTGCTCGGGCCTGTAATTGATGTTCGGTTCCCGACAGACCAGTTGCCGGCGATCTTCAACGCGTTAACAATTGAGTGCGAGGTCTCGGCCGAGGTCGTAAAGTACGGCTCCGGTGCGGAGAGTATTCTGGTGGTCGAGGTGGCTCAACATCTTGGCGAGGATATGGTTCGGTGTGTGTCGATGGGCCCAACGGAAGGACTCGTCAGGGGCATGACTGTGCACGACACCGGCGGCCCCATCACGGTGCCTGTTGGCCCGAAGACGTTGGGCCGCCTGATGAATGTGGTTGGCGAGCCGGTGGATGGCTTGGGACCGATCGCTTCGGACAAGCGATATTCTATTCACAGGTCTGCGCCTCTGTTCACGGATCAGGAGACGAGGTCAGAGATGTTCGAGACAGGGATCAAGGTCATCGATCTTCTCGAGCCTTACTGCAAGGGCGGCAAGACAGGTCTTTTTGGTGGTGCAGGCGTCGGCAAGACCGTTCTGATTCAGGAGCTCATCCACAATATAGCACTGGTTCACGGTGGGTATTCGGTGTTCTCAGGCGTTGGGGAGCGCACAAGGGAGGGTAACGACCTGTGGCTCGAGATGAAGGAGTCCGGGGTTCTGGACAAGACCTCGCTGGTTTATGGCCAGATGACGGAGCCCCCCGGCGCAAGGTTCAGGGTCGGACTCTCTGGGCTGACCGTTGCTGAGTATTTCCGCGATGAGGAAGGCCAGGATGTTCTGTTGTTTATCGATAATATCTTCCGCTTCACCCAGGCGGGTTCAGAGGTCTCGGCGCTTTTGGGCCGTATGCCGTCGGCAGTAGGTTATCAGCCGACGCTTGCGACCGAGATGGGTGAGCTTCAGGAGCGCATCACCTCGACCAAAAAAGGCTCAATCACCTCTGTGCAGGCGATATATGTTCCTGCTGACGACTACACTGACCCTGCTCCGGCGACCGCTTTTGCGCATCTCGACGCAACGACCGCGCTTGACAGAGGGATCGTTGAGCTTGGCATCTATCCCGCCGTTGACCCCCTTGCCTCGACCTCGCGGATACTCGATGTGAGGGTCGTTGGCGAGGACCACTACAACACCGCCCGGGAGGTTCAGCTCATTCTTCAGCGCTACAAGGACCTCCAGGATATCATTGCTATCTTGGGCATTGACGAGCTTTCAGAAGAGGATAAGTTGACGGTTTCGCGGGCGAGAAAGATACAGCGGTTTCTCTCGCAGCCCATGTTCGTGGCCGAGCAGTTTACGGGCTTGAAGGGCAAATATGTCAAGATTGCGGACACGATCAAGGGGTTCAAGGAGATTATGGCGGGCAAACATGACGACCTGACTGAGCAGGCGTTCTATATGGTGGGCACGATAGAAGAGGCGGTTGAGAAGGCGAAGACTCTCTAGACAGCATGGGATTGATCGTGAGTGCACGGAAGGCTATTGGTGAGCTGCGCGTCATAGGGCGACGACTGTCCGGGAGGGTGCCGAAAATGACTGGATTGTGTGGGACAAGGGAGTAGTAATTGCAGCAGAATAACAACAGGTTCTCGCTGGACCTAGTTACGCCAACAGCGCAGCTTGTCTTCGAGCAAGTTGACGAGGTCGGCATACCGGGCTCGGAGGGCGATTTCGACGTGCTATTCGAGCACACGCCTTTCCTGACGACAATGAGGCCGGGCATTCTGTCCTACAAGGTTGGCAAAGAGACCCATTATTTCGCAGTCAGTGCGGGGTTTGCCGAGGTCATTCCAGGCAGAGTCATAGTCCTCGCCCGAACGGCAGAAAGCGCCGAGTCGGTTTCCGAGCGGCGCGTGAAAGATGCGGCAGAAAGAGCCCAAAGTAGGCTTGAGAAGGCCAGTAAGGGCGATAGTGATATTGATGTCGATCGCGCTGAGGCTGCTCTTATGAGGGCCACAGCCAGGCTTAAAGCGCTTACGCTTGGCTCAAAGAGGCGCTAGACATTCTATGCGGTTTGCCTCTTATAGCTCATCAGGCTAAGTGCGATTGCGTGCCGCGCCCTCGATCGAGCTTCTGCGATTAGTAGCCTCGGACAGGAGAGACCGTTCCGGCTTTTGCGTGTGAGGTGCAATTTAGGTATTTGACGAGACGGTGATAAGATGCGCCTGTGAAAAGCGAGGGCGCTGCGCGGTCTGTTGGTGTGATTGGCTCGCTGCTGCTTGGTGATAACGATAGAGGATAGGAATGAAAGGCAAGTTTGAGGAGATTTTAAGCAAGCTCTCCCAGGCGTTCGGTCCCTCTGGGTTTGAGGGCGAGGTCCGGGATATAATCAGGGATGAGTTGGGGTCGTTTTGCACTGTCAGCCACGATCTCGTCGGCAGCGTCATCTGCCGCAAGGTAGGGGCATCCGATTCGCCCAAGATAATGCTCGCCGCACATATTGACGAGGTTGGGTTCATCGTGCAGTCGCTTCGGGCCGATGGCTGTGCGAGCTTCGTCACGTTGGGCGGCTGGCAGGTGAGCGAACTGCCGGGCACTGTGGTGACGCTCAAGTCCGATTCTGGTCCTGTTCGTGGCGTGATCGGCTCGGTGCCCGTTCACTTCACGAGGCAAAAGCAGCCTGCTGCCTCGTCCCGGCCGCTGGAGTCGCTGTTCGTTGATTTCGGCGCGAAGGACAGGGAGGACGCCGCTCGATTCGGTGTCAAGGTGGGCACGCCGTTTGTGCCGGAGACATCTTTTGCGCGGCTTGAGCCGGGCGAGCGGTTTCTCGGCAAGGCGTGGGATGACCGGGCAGGCTGTGCTGTTATGGTTGAGTCGCTCAAAAAACTACGGGACGAAGCTCATCCCAATACGGTGTTTGGCGTTGGGACTGTGCAGGAGGAGGTCGGCTCGAAGGGCGCCGTCGTCGCGGCGAACATTGTCAAGCCTGATGTCAGCATCGTTCTCGAGGGTTCACCTGCCAACGATACAGTCGAGGGTGAGGGCACGGCGGACATAAAGGTCGGGGACGGCCCCCAGATTCGCTTTTATGATCCCTCAATGCTCCCGAACCGGTCGCTGGTTGAGCTATTGATTAAGACAGCAGAGGCGCATGACATTCCGCACCAGGTTGTGGTTCGCCGCACGGGCGGGACAGATGGCCGGCAGATACAGCTCGAAGGACCTGGCGTCCCTTGTGTTGTTCTGAGCGTGGTGTGCAGATATGCCCACTCGCCGGCCGGCCTGATCAGCGAAAAGGACTTCGAGAACACCGTGGAGCTGCTATACTGGTTTTTGAAGGAGTATGATGAGGAGCGGCATAGGGAAGTTACCTCATTTTGATAGCTTTTAGAGGGTCGTTTCGGGAGAGTGACGATGCATATCGAGCGCCTCAAGATGGCGGCCGTGATATGTGCGATTGTTGTGGTAGTAGGTTTCTCTGACGGTTTTGCGTCGATGATTCCACCAGATAAGGTGAAGTTGGAGCGGCTACCCAGCGGCCTCACAGTTGCAGTGGCGGAGGACCATTCCGCGCCCGTGGTTGCTGTTAGGATCGTTGTTCGTGCGGGCTCTATCTATGAGCAGGAGTATTCGGGCAGCGGCATTTCGCACTTCGTGGAGCACGTCGAGAGCGACGGCACGGCGAGGATGACCAAGGCGCAGATCGACAAGTTCTCGGATGAGTTTGGAGGCCTGATCAACGCATACACCACCAGCGACCACACGTGCTACCACGCCGTTGCCCCATCTCGCTATTTCGATAAGGTTCTGTTTCTTCTTTCGCACTGCTACACCGAGGCGACATTCCCAGAAAAGGAAGTTGAAACGCAGCGTGGCATTATTGAGAGTGAGATAGCCAAGGACCTCGACGAGCCTATGCGAGTTTTGTGGCGGCAGCTGATGACCACAATGTTTAGGAGACATCCCATCCGCTACGCAACTATCGGCGTGAAGGAGCTTTTCTCGCAGCTGAGGCGGGACGATCTCTTCAGATACTATCGTCGGATGTACGTGCCGGAGAACACCATCGTGGTTGTCGTTGGCGACGTGAAGCAGCAGGAGGCGCTCTCGAAGGTGAAGAAAGCCTTCCAGCGCTTTTCGGCTCGGCCTCTTGCGCCGATTGTTCTTCCTACCGAGCCGCGCCAGCTTCAGATGCGCAAGTCGGTTGTCGAGATGGATGTGCGCCTCGCCTACCTGATGCTGGGTTACAGGACAGTCCCGCTTCAGCATCCCGATCTTTATGCGC
>CAZKNE010000065.1:0-4648 GCA_964554005.1 uncultured bacterium
TGCTTACGCTGGATAACTAAGCCGCGGGGACGGCCGCTCATTATGGACCAAATGCTGCCCAGAACTTTCTTGCACCATCTCTTCAAGCGCTGCGATGCGCCTGCCGAGCTCCAGCTGCTCCCTCTCTTGCCTCATAGCTCTGCGCCGCCTCGCGCGCTCCTCCCCGTGGGAGCTTTTGGGCAAGCCCCCCGGCGCACCAACGCTCTCGGCATGTCGGCCTGTGTCTTTCCCTGTTGGCTCACTTGCCTGCACTTCCGCTTCCTTCCTCGATGCTGCACCCTCGAAGGCACTTGGATTATCTGGGGAACCACGGCCTTGAGTCTTTCTTGCTGGACGCAGAACCTCACCGTCGGCTGCGACGAGCGTTGGCAGGAATGGCGTCATGTTACCCTCTTCTCCTTGAGCAGGGGGGAATATCTCTTCGGTGGAATCGGCGCCCTTTGACTCAAGGCCGCCATCCATCAAGGTATTTGATATGTTTCCGGAAATGCCGATGTCGCCGTAGCCACTCGACGCCGGCGAGGCGTCGTCGAAAACGTTCTGGGCAACTCGTTCTATCATATCCTCGTGCGGTCCCAATAGGAGGCCTTCTCGACTCAGATTGCCTTCGGTCAACGGTTGAGGGATATCATGGACTGGGAGCCTAGTTGCTCGAGGACTCTCAACAATGTTCTGTTGCGAGCCGCTTGAATGATATGGCCACTCGCGATAAGGCGGCTGTCTTATCTTCCGCTCAGCGGCTCGTGCGTTCCCTTCAGCCGCGTCGGGCGCCTGAGCGGACACGTCCTCCAACAAGACCAATAAAGCGACTGCCTCGAGATCAACTGGCTTCATGCTCAAGCCCCCAACGTGTCGCCTGTGCCATCTCCGTCCTCGCGCGCAGCCTCCCAAAGACCGCATCAAACGTCTCTCGCGACTCGCTGCCGTTTGCCTGGCTTTCATCCGGGGCGTCTGGAACACAGAGATAGCAGCGGTCCTCGGCGTGCTTCGGCCTCAGCATCCGCCTGCTGAAGAGCGGTGCGACGAGCAGCTTCGTGTGATAGATGTGCCGAGAAGCCTCGACGCTGAGCTTGATGCCGCGCGATCTACAATGCCGATAGACAGCCCAGATGTAGTCATCCATACTGGAGCGCCTCGCCACAACGTCTGCGCCGAGGCAGGCCGAACGTCTCTCATCGTCCCACAGGAATATCCTCTCCCGCTGGGTCAATTTGCGACTCCGCTTCCTTCTCGCCGTTATCAAAAGCTGCGACAATCTCACCATCTCTGCGGCCTCTTGCGTGCTGAGTGGTCGGACGTCGTGCGGGAACTTGCGGCCCTCAGTCTGCCTGCCGATTTTTCTCTGCGCTGGCCCTAAAGCGATCTCGCTGTTCAGCCGCTCGAGCAAAACGCATGGCTTGTTTCGTCTTGCCCTGAAGAGATGGTATAGTTCGTCCTGATC
The DNA here is from genome assembly GCA_964554005.1 of uncultured bacterium. Classification (GTDB taxonomy): domain Bacteria; phylum B130-G9; class B130-G9; order B130-G9; family B130-G9; genus B130-G9. The sequence goes on from CAZKNE010000065.1 coordinate 1,442, forward strand.
AAACTGGGACATGACCCTTGCTGGGGTGAAGCCAAACTCAACGAACATAGATAGGATCTGCCATTTCGTGTGCTCAATAGCCTGCAACAAGTTCATTCAATCTCTCCTCAAGAGCAGATGTTTCGGTTTGAGGCACATAACCCAACGCAAGAGCGGCGGATTACGTGCTCGGTTCTGGGGCGCCGTCGTTCTTTTCGAGATTCTGCCTTACCTGATGTTAGGCATCGCAACGGGACAATTGCCCCTAAATGCTCCCTGCACGACAGTAGATGACACGCTCGTCAGCGTCCGATTGACCGTCAGCGGGAAGCGGTTGAGAGTGGCCGTCTCTCCCGCGGCACGCGCATTGTCAATTTGTGATGCCAGCGGCGGAAGCTCCGTTGCCGATGGCCTCCGGGTGATCACTGTGTCCGTCGAGCCCAGCGGCTCGTCTCTTGTCATTAACGGCACGGCAGTTCACGCCGAGCGCATAGCAATCGAGTCTCCTGATGGCCTCATCCTCGTCAACGGCCGCCGCTACCGGGGCCGAATCGAGGTCAAAACGGTTGGCGGAGCGCTTCAGGCTGCAAATGTCCTTCCGCTTCGGCCATATTTGGCAAGTGTCGTCGGAGCGGAGATGCCGAGCGATGCTCCTTTTCAGGCGCTTGAGGCGCAGAGCGTTGTTTCCAGAAGCTACATTCTGCACAGGATGGTTGGTGTGAAGGGTTCTGACCCGTGTCTCTCCGATTCCGTTCTCTCTCAGGTTTACAGGGGGGTATCAACCGAGAACGCGGCGACTATCAAGGCCGTGGGTGAGACCGCGGGGCTCGTCCTAACATTCAATCACGAGCCAATCGATGCATGTTTCTCAGCATCCAGCGGCGGCTGGACGGCCTCAGCGAGGGATGTCTGGGACAATTTCGTGCCATACTTGATTGGCAAGAAGGACCCATTCAGCGAGAGCGGCGAATATGAAAACTGGCAATTTACGATCACGCCCGCTGAGTGCGAACAGCTCCTTCTTAAGGCCGGTCGGGATGTTGGCAGACCAGAGCAGATACTTGTCATTAGGGAGGATACGTCGAGCAGGGCGTCTCGAGTTGCGATACTAGGTAATAGGGGAGATGCTCTTTTCAGAGGGACGGACTTCAGGTTGCTCGTGGGCCCTGCGCGGCTGAGAAGCACCATGTTTGACGTTGCGAGGACCGCGAGCGGCTTCACGTTCTGCGGCAAGGGTTTTGGACATGGCGTTGGACTTTCGCAGCAGGGAGCGTGCAACATGGCCCGACAGGACTACTCATTCCAACAGATACTTGCCTTCTACTACACGGGCGTCAAGCTCGAGCGATATTCTCCTGATTGGCACCATAGACAGTCAACACTAGGGAACTGATCCGCAGTGCATAAGCCCATTAGGATTGTCATGGCTAGCGGCGCGACGGGGGGACATTTCTACCCATGCCTGGCCATCGCCGATGCCATCCGAAGCACGCATCCTAACGCACGCTTCCTCTTCATCGGGCCAAAGGACAAGACCGATGAGGAGGTCATCCAAGCACATGGCTTCGAGTCTGCGACCATAACGGCCTCGGGGGTTCCTCGCTCTAGAGCTGCTATTCGGCCCTGGCAGCTTCTCAAAGCCGCATCGTTGGCCCCGCTGGCTGAGTCGCTGCGACTCCTGAGACAATTCCGACCTCATGTCGCATTCGGCGCTGGAGGCTATGTCTCGGGGCCGGTCATAATGGCGGCGTGGCTCAAAAAGATACCCAGGGCGATACTTGAGGCGAATGCCGTCCCAGGCCTTGCCAATCGGCTAGCGGCTCGGCTTGGACCCAGCGGCTAAATACTTCAGCAGACGCAAGGTCATATTGACCGGAAATCCAGTCAGGCCGGGCAGTGAGGCCGAAGGACACAAGATCAGGCTGGACCTCGGCTTCGAAGAGGGCAAACTTCTGATTGTTGTCGTCGGGGGCAGCCTTGGGGCACGTGCTCTGAACGAGGTCACGCTGCACACGTTGCCCCTGCTATCTCGGCACTCGGCAGCCTCAGAACTCCAAGTTCTGCACTGCGTCGGCAAGAGGTTCTGGGACCAATTCGGCAAGACCGCCACGCGAGTGGCCCGCGGCCTCAATTTCAAATATGTCCCCGTGCCGCTCGTGCCGGAACTTCACAACCTCTTTTACGCCTCTGATTTGGTGGTCTGCCGGGGCGGTGCGATGACGTTATCGGAGGTCGCGGCAGCTGGCGCGCTACCAATCATTATCCCATGGCCAGGGGCTGCTAACAACGAGCAGTTGGCCAATGCGCGATTCTTTGAGCGAAACGGCGCTGCGGTCCTCATCGAGGAGAAAAATCTTGACGAGCAACAGTTTTGCAGTATCTTGGTGGACACCATCGGCAATAACGTTGAAGTTAAGAAAATAAGAGATAGTTGCAGGAGAATTGGCAGGCCTGACGCGGCAAAACTCATTGCGTCTGCCCTGGTGGATTTAGGGCGGCGGGTGTCGCTCTGACCTCGAATGGAGAAATGATTAATGATCGCATCTTACATGCCAGAAATAGTGCTCGGGGAAGGGCGATCGCCGGCAAGAGACAGGTCCGGCCACTGAAACTGCTGTCAGAGGGGCAAACAGCGTGAACCGGGGCAGGAACTTCAAACTGCTCCTTGTGGCTATTCTCGTCGTTGGGTTCGCCTTACGTGTGGCATACTTCATCTGGGCGCCTCGGGACTACGCAGCAGCTGCTTCTGACTACGATGACATCGCGCAGAACCTGGCTGCCGGTAAAGGCTTCAGCCTCGATAAGCCTGTAACAGACCACAGCACCGCTGAGCCTTCGGGAGAGGTCCAGACTGTGCCCGTCGCCTCCAGAACCCCCGCCTATCCCTTCTTCTTGGCCGCAATCTACAAGCTTTTTGGCCGGAGGCTGAGGCTGGTCTATCTGATACAGACTGTAATTGATATGCTCTCCGCACTTCTACTTTATTTCCTCACGTTGAGAGTTACCAGGTCGCAGCAGGCGGCACTAGTTGCTGCGTTCATTTACGCTTTTTATCTGCCTTTCATGTCTCAGGTCGCAGTTCTGCTAAGTGAAACGATGTTTTGTTTCCTGATACTCGTATTCGCGCTCGTCACCACCATCGCAGTCGATAAACCCTCCATCCGCAGCTTTATTGCCGCCGGGGCGGCTCTAGGCCTTACTGCTTTGTGCCGCCCGACAACGTTCTTG
>CAZKNE010000065.1:4658-8600 GCA_964554005.1 uncultured bacterium
ATAGTCTTTCTGGCCGCTGTCCTTATTCGATATCGAAAGCGCCTCGTTTGGGTTGCCGCCCCATGTGTTGCGTTTGCGGCGGGATTCATCCTGCTTATTGCGCCCTGGGTTGTCCGGAACTACGTTGTGCTTGACTACGCAGGTCTTGTAGGGAGTCTCGCAGGCGAGCAGGTTTACGCCGCCAACTATATATGGCACAAACCAAACTCGCCGAAGCCCGTGGTTCCCAGCGAAATGCGGGCCAAACTCGCCGGTAAAAGCGATATCGAACGCAACAAAATCCTCATGCATGAGGGCTTCAAGGAAATTCTTTTACATCCCGTCAACTTCGCAAAGAATGTTCTCTATCGAACATCGACTTTCTGGACTGCGATTGGAATGGGGGGACCGGCCTTTTTCTATTTCTCGTCCGGAAGAGCAGGGAAGGAGATGTGTGTCTTCGCGGTCGTTGTGAATATCGCACTTATCGTAGCATCCGTCATCACCTTCGTCAGGTTCCGAGGTCCCTGGACGAAAGCCTCCTTCGTGCCGCTTCTCCTGATAGGTTACTTCTACATTGTCCACTTGCCCATCATCGCCCTTATACGATATAGTATGCCTATGATACCATTCCTGATGATGTTTGCCTCTGTGGGAATGGTGAACTTGCTCGGAAAGGCGAGGACAGCTCCCTCCTGAACAGGCTTTTCCACTCAAGTTTAGGTTGCGGGGAAGGAGCCCTGAGGGCGCTCGGATAGGGTGTGCTTAGGGCCAAGTCCCTAATGAGTGGACGATCTTTGGCCGATTAGTTAAAACGGCATGAGAGCCAGCGCACGGATTGCTATGGGGCATCTTTGTAGAGTAGATAATAGCAGGCGAAATTCAAAGTGATCTCGTGATTGGTGAGGCTAGACGCACGAAACGGGATAAGAACAGTGCGGGTATCCGATTGACATAATTATTATTTTTAGTCATATTCTAAATGTTAAATAACATTTAAATTTACTACTTTTTGACATTGAGAAGCTCTTTGCTTTTAGAAGGAGGAAGCTAATGAAAGGCTCAAGATTCGTAATAATGTTTCTGGTGTCTGTCGCTATACTGATCGGCGGACAGGCGGTCTTTGCAGATGCTATTTCCCCGCTTAGTCGGGGGGGGACGCCCACGGACCCATACTCTACCTGCAATAGCCTTGTGGTCCTTTCCGCGACCGACATTCAGCAGATGAAAGAGGCGGAGCGAGCCATTGTCGCCTCTGGCGGCATCGTGAGGTTTCGCTTCCCGCCACATATCTTCTATGCGTGGATTCCGGACGGGCAGGCGGAGGACCTCGCCGGGCGGATGCACGTAAATTCGATCTACTCGGGGTATCTACAGCCGACCGCAGTAAGCAGATATGGCCGAGGCGCTGTGAGCGCGGTCCGAAGCTGGAATGAGGTGTTTGTGAGGCAGACGGCGGGCGTCAACGTTCAACTGCCGGAGGAGCCCGCACCAGAGCCCAACGATACGCTCGAGGTTCCGCCCGAGGGATGGCTCGTCCAGTATCGCGGCAATAAGATGGTCTCAGGCCCCGCAGGCCGCGGACCTAATGACACGTCCGAGTTCATGCTTGGCAACGTGGCGATCACGATAATCCTGCCAGAGTCTGATGGCTCGACGGACACCGAGACCGAGGACTGGACTAGCCAGGACACGGCCAACGGCATCTCCGACAGGCCACAGAAGGTGAAGGATGAGGTGCTGAACGCCCTTAACTGGTGGATCCTGCGTGAATCCGAACAGCGCTCTGCTGCACCCCTATTGTCTTTCACGCTCGACTCATCCTCGCCCAGAGTCAGAATAACCGGCTACGAGCCAATAACGCGCTCCTCGGCTGATGAGCCGCTCTGGGTCTCTGAGATATTCACCGAGATGGGCTATACCACTGGCAACGCCTGGCAGAAAGTGAGGCAGTTCGACCTCGACCAGATATCCGACCTGGGAACCGATTGGGCGGTTACGGTCTTCGTTTGCGACAGCCTCAACGATGCCAACGGACAGTTTGCGGACGGCGCGTTCGCATATTCCTATCTTGGTGGGCCGTGGCTCACAATGACTTATGACAATGATGGCTACACTATTCACTACATGGATGCGGTCTGTGCGCATGAGTTGGGCCACAGCTTCTACACCCTTGACGAGTATCCTCCGATGGGCGGCACTCCTGCTGATTGCCATGACCATTCCGGCTACCTGAACTACGAGAACCTAAACAGCCTATACGACCCCGGCATGACGGGGACTTGCGACGCCAACTATTACTGCATCATGAGGGGCGGCACACGGGCATTCACGCAGGGCGATTTATGCCCGTATTCTGCGGGCCATGTCGGCTGGGCAGATGACGACAGCGACACCATATACGACGTGCTCGATTTCTGTCCACACGCCGAGCTCGATCCCCCCGATGAGAACCCCACCTCAGAGACAAGACCAACCTTTCTAGGGAAGGCCTGGATAGACATCTCAACCGATGTTTTACCCAACAACAACCCCAAGGACCCAGGCAACGACCTAACGATAAACGTCATTACTAACGTCGAATACCGTTATCAGAATATCGCTGCTGGGCTGCCGTCCGATTGGTTAGAGTGCGTGCCGGACGACGGCGCTTTCGATGGTCTCGAGGAGCCGTATCACTTCACCGTGGGCCACGACCTCGATGATGGAACCTACCTGTTTGAGGTCAGGGCTGCCAATCTTGGTGGGCATGTTCAGGGCGAGCTGGATTGTGCGATCGCTACGGATGCCAGCCAGACTCTGACAATAACCACGGGGCCTCTCGGTGGCCAGACTGACGACAATCCGCCCGAGTGCCATACGTCTTATCCTCCCTGCTTTGGGCTCTCCGATTCGGGGCCGTGCTATCTGGATTCACCAACGATTCAGCCCACGCCGGACTGGGCGACCTCTAGAACCGTTATCATAGGTTGCACTTTCACGGATAAGAGCTGGGTGGATGCCTCAACTGTGCAATACCGCATCGATGCCAATGGGGACTATGATTACAACGACTGGGGTTACGATGCGAATGGCAATTTCTGGACAGAAGATTGGACCGATTGGGACGTCCAAATGCCGCCTAAGAGCGACTCCCGGAACCTGAGAGTCTATACCACAATAACCTACCAGACTGATGGTGCTGACCTCCACTTCGAGTGGCGAGGAGCAGACATCAGCATGGATTTCATCGACAGCAATGGCTACACCTATTCAGGTAGGCTCAACCGAAAAGGGATGATGGACGATTGGATTGTCAGAATCGATAGCGATCCTCCTCACGTCATCAGCGCAAGCGCCGCGGACACTTCCGGTGGCGGCGTCGGGATTCAGGAGGGCGATACGGTTACGTTGAGGTTTGACGAGGAGACCAATGGTCTCTGGATCAACGAGACCAACATCGACACCATCCTTTACTTAATCGACGAGTCTGTCCCTGTGCGGCATACCTGGGGCAACTGCGAGGGCCTGGTAAGGGATATCGAGTGGTCCCAGACCAAGTGGCCGAACGACACGCTAATCATCACCCTGATGGCGCAGGAGCGTTGCCCAGGCCGTATCTGGAAGCCCAACGTGGCCGTCGGGGACCTACTCTGCATTAGGCCGTCTCCGACTGGCGAATATATCGAGGACATCGCGTACAACCGATGCACCGATTGTCTCTACATAGACGGCGACTTCGGAGATAGCGGCGGACCAATTGTTTCCAACCTCCTGGCAAACGGCATCAACCCGCTCCAGATAGGCGTCGGGACACCACAGGTCGAGATAACCGCTGACGCATCTGACAGCACGACGGGCAATTCCGACGTCATGCGGGTCGAGCTCTTTGTCAACCTCGCTGGTCAGAGCGAGACAGGGACCGTTATGAATATGACTCCGTCCTATCCTCCTGGCGCCGTTGATGTTGCGGCGTCATACATA
>CAZKNE010000066.1:0-8486 GCA_964554005.1 uncultured bacterium
TGTCCGAAGGCGACAGGGTCCAATTCGATTGGCTTTTCAAATACATGTATGGCTGGGGTCCCGAATTCTGGGCCCACGAACACGGCCACCAATTCTGGGGCCACGTGGTAGGCTGGAAGACGTCGCGAGACCAGTGGTTCTCGGAGACGTTCACGGAGTTTCAGTCTTCGATGTATATGCAAGCCACAAGAGGCGATGAGCCCTACCGAAGAAAGTATAGCGAGTGGTATGGTCACGCACTGAAATGTTATGAAAACGGTCCGCTGGCGATGCCCCAGAACAGGATGGGCCCTTACGGCGGGCGTCGTGGGATGTATTCCAAGGGCCCGTGCCTAATGCACATGCTTCGCCGGAACATAGGGGACAAGGCATACATTGCCTATTGCCGCAACCTCAACACGTCGCTGTATTGGAAGAATCCGACGACCTGCGATTTCTTGGATGTGCTGGAGCAGACGCTCGGCAAGGAGAATATAAAGGCGCTCTACGGCAAAGAAGACATGGGCTGGTGGTTTGACCAGTGGATTTACGGCATGGGCATCCCGAGCTACGAATACGGCTACAAGGTCTCCGGGAACACCGCGAAGATAAGGATCAAGAACTTAGGAGATTACAAGATAGGTGGAGACGCCGCCAAGAATTTCCGGGTTCGGATCCCCATCTCGGTCCATTTGAAGTCTGGCGAGAAGTATGCCATACCGATCTTACTGACGGGCGAGAAACCGATCGAGGAGTTCGAGGTCAAGCTGCGCGGGCCAGCCAAGAAGCTCGTGCTCAACGAATTCGACACCGTTCTCGTGCGCAAGATCAAAAAAGTTAAGTATAGCAAGATAAAATAGAGACTTGGTCATTTGCATTTCTCCTATGTTTGGGGGGCAGTGAACGCTGCCCCCCATTTGCCTCTTGCCGCCGGGGTGGTTCCCACCTCGCGGCCGGAGCCCTGGTGGTGAGAGATATGCTGAGACGCTTTTCCATTAGGCTTTTTCTGGCATTTATAGCGGCGCTCTTGTGCGCTGGCTGCGGCGTTACCTACTTGGCGTACGACAGTCTTGACGCATCCGGCAAGAGGACGTTCGACGAGATACGCTACATAGCCACGGACAAGGAGCTGGGCGAGTTCGTCGAGCTGAGGCCTGGTGAGCGGGCCAAATGGCTCCAGGACTTCTGGAAGAGGCGAGACCCGACTCCGGACACGCCGATCAACGAGTATAAGCTCGAACACTATAAGCGGCTGCGCTACGCTCAGAAGAAGTTCCGCTGGGGCAGGAAGCCGGGCTGGAAAACTGACCGAGGCAAGGTATTCATCAAATATGGGTCTCCGAATGACGTGGAGTTGAAACCGATGGGCGACGTAGCGCTCATGGGTGGGTGGTATTCCAAGCCGTTCGAGAAATGGTCTTACGACTACATTCCGTATGTGGGGACCGACATACAGTTTCTCTTCGTCGATGTTCACATGACGGGGGACTATGAGCTTGCGGGTTCAATTAAGGATACGTCTAACACCCCGGAGGATAAGGTCCAGGCCTCAAGGTCCGACCAGAGCTCCCAGCAGCAGGCTTCTGCATTCGACGATTTTCATCCGGAGCAGAATCTCGCTGAGTCTAGCACCACAAAAGAGAAACAAGGAGACTATAGCTACAGGCGCAGCACGCGGGCTGGAGGCGGCGAGTGGGAGACCAAGGCGGCGGGGACGACGCTGTCCGAGGACTCGATCATCGATGTCGAACAGGGCGTGAACGATCCCTTCAAGGCGGCCGTTCCGATCACGCCGGAGGAGGCCACGCTTGAGCTAACAGTCGGCGTCTTGACGTTCGAGTCGCCGGGCCGGGCCAACATGGAGGAGTTCGACTTCGTCATCCCCAACACAGACCTCGAGTTCAGGGCCGACGACGAAGGGGTCCTCAAGGCCGAAATCATAATCTCAACCCGCTTATATGACTCCAAACGGCGCCTGGTTGGCGGAACTGTGCGCCGTCGCTTCGCCGTGGAGAAGCTCGAGGAGAACACCACTGCTCAGGACAAGTTCTTCATCTATATCGCCGGTGCCCTGCTTGAGTCCGGCCTCTACGAGATCGAGGCAGTAGCGGTTGACCAGAACTCCAAGCGGTATGGCTATGTCCGCAAGAGCTTCGAGGTCAGGATAATCGAGCCGCATCGTCTCAGCCTTTCAAGCATCGAGCTCGCCTCATCCGTGAGGCCTGCGACCGAGCTGTCGATGTTCGTCAAGCACGGCTTCGAGGTCCTGCCCAACTCAGCCGGAGTCTATCGCATGGGCGGGATACTGAGCGTCTATTACGAGATATACAGCCTCGGCATTGCCGGCGATGGCAAGCCGAAGTTCATGGTGCAATACTCCATCTCGCCCCGCGACGATCCCGACAAGATCATCTTCCGCTACAAGTTCCTTGCGCCTCGTGAGGGCGGTCGCGACCAGATGCAGGTCTATCGGCTGCCTCTTAGGCCGGACATCATCGATTCTGGCGAATACACGCTACACGTCAGAGTGGTTGACATCGTCGAGGGCGTGGAGCTTCTCGCTCGCACAGATTTCGAGGTGATTGAGTAGGCTATGGCAAGCAGGTTAGACGGTAGCGAGCACGAGCTGATCAGGCTGGAGCAGGTGACCAAGTCCTACATAATGGGCAGGAGAGAGCTTCAGGTCTTGCACGACGTCTCGCTCTCGGTGCACGATAATGAATATGTGGCTATAATGGGTCCCTCGGGCTCGGGCAAGACGACGTTGATGAACATAATCGGCTGCCTCGACAGGGCCACGACTGGCAGCTATTGTCTGGAGGGCGAGCCGATTGACGAGAAGAGCGACAGGGACCTTGCGAGGATAAGGTGCAGGAAGATTGGCTTCGTGTTTCAGACTTTCAACCTCCTTGCAAGGACTTCGGCGCTTCGGAACGTCGAGCTGCCCATCTTATACAAAGGCGGGTCAAGACGGATGCGAAGGAAAAGGGCTCTGCAAATGCTCAATCTGTTGGGACTTGGCGAGAGGGTTAAGCACAAGCCCAGCGAGCTTTCGGGCGGGGAGCGGCAGAGAGTAGCTATCGCAAGGGCGCTTGCAAACCATCCAAGCCTGATACTGGCCGATGAGCCTACCGGCAACCTCGACAGCAAAACCGGGGATGAGATAATGCACATCTTCGCCGACCTACACGCCAAAGGCAATACGCTGATCGTGGTAACTCATGAGCAGAACGTAGCGACGCACTCCGACAGAGTCATAAAGCTGCTCGACGGCGGAGTGGTCTCCGACGAGCGAATCGAGCGAGGGGGCCGAAACGATGCTTGAGGTGGCAACCCTGGCCTCGATCTCCACAGCGGCGAGTGCATCCGCGGGAACGCTCTCAACCAGCGCAACGGCTGCCTCGAGCATGGCCACCCTCTCAACCGCGGCATCACTCGTGCAGAGGGCCGCAGCCGCGACGCCGATCCCGCCTCCCGGGCCCGTATCGTTCTGGGACTCAATGGGGTTCACGGCCGCCGGTGGCCAGGTGATGGAGCTATTCAAGAGTGGCGGCCCGTTTATGTGGCCAATCCTGTTTGCCTCGTTCGTCGGTGTGCTGTTTCTTATCGACAGGCTGGTAAGCCTCTCACGGGAGGCGAGGGCTACCAACAAAATGCTGAAGTCGCTCAACTCGCTTGCTTCAGAACCTAATGTCAACGCCGAGCAGATCGAGGCAAGGTGCAGGCAGTTTGAGAAGTCCCCCATAGCGACAATGACCGTTGCAGGGCTGGAGAAGCTCGAGGCTGGCGAGATGCGGAACATCGAGAGCGCCGTCGAGCGGGCTGGTCAGGCAGAGATGGGCCGTCTCGAGAAGGGGCTTCCCGCACTTGCGAGCGTCTCCAACATCGCGCCGCTGATCGGCTTTCTCGGCACAGTCTGGGGCATCATCCTCGCTTTCCACGTCATTGGCCTCAAGAAAGTCGTCAATCCGCAGGACATCAGTGAGGGCATATCTCAGGCGCTCATCATGTCCGCCGCGGGGCTATCCGTCGCCATACCGGCCTCCGGCGCCTATAACTACTTCACGACGCGAGTCGGCAGAATCGCCGTGATGATGCAGGAGGGGGCATATACCTTGACCGTCCTTTTCTCGATGATGCTGGGCGAGTTGGTCGAGCCTGATGAGGCGTCTGCGACCGACGAATCTGAGGAACCGACGGCCCAGGAGGACGATGAGTGATGAACGCTGCGCTGTTTCTCGAGCAAAAACGGAGATTCGATCGGAAGCAGCTCTTACTTGCTGCTGTTATCGCAGTCTTATTCCACTTATGGCTCTTTTACTTCACGTTTCCCGCAACGCCAGCCCCAACATACGAGGAAGTAAAACACCGCGTAAAGATCAGACGTTGGCGCCCGCGGCAGATAGACAAGCCGAAGATCAAACCACCTCCTCCCAAAAAGACAGTAAAGAAGGCCAAGTTTATCATTCCAGTGCCCGATCCGACGCCGAACGAGCCGGAGGAGATTCAGACGCTAGAGCCTGAACCTCAGATTGAGGAGATCCCCCCGGACGAGGATTTCGTGTGGGGAATCCCCGAGGCGCCGGACATCGAGGTTGGCGAGGAGGAGGCAAAGATCTACAATCAATGGGAGGTCAGCCAGCAGCCCGAGATCGCGAAGGAAGTGAGGCCGAGCTATCCTACTCTTGCACAGCAGGTCGGGAAAGAGGCCATCGTGGTTCTAATGCTCGTTGTCGATAAGAATGGCAATGTCGTGAGCCATCAAGTGCTCCACGCAACGGGCGATAAGTTCAAGCAGCAATTCATAAAAGAAGCTGTGATGGCTGTCTATAAGTATAAGTTCAACCCGGCCATTCAGTCCGGCCACCCTGTCTCCTGCTGCGCCAAGATCACAGTCAAGTTCAGATTACGATAGCTGCCCATCTATCCTCCCCAACCTCTCTTGACTCGCAGCAGAATACACGGGCTGGTGCAAGGCAGGCCCATCTCGGGCGATACGGGGATACCATGACTCTCCCCTTTTGCAGAACTACTGAAACACTATCAATCAACGCTTATTAGCCACATCCGCAATGTGGTTGAAAGAATTACCCACGCCAATTGACGGTGATGGTGGCCTGCCGTAGAGCCCACGTGGCCCACGGGGCTTTATGGCGAGAGTGTTTTCAGCAGCTTCTTGGCCTTGTCGATAGACCGACAGCCGGGGTAATCGTCAATCAGTTTTTGGAGCTTCTGTCTCGCCTCGTCGCGCCTCTTCAGCTTAAGGTCGGTCTTTGCAAGGTACAGCAGCGCCTTGGGGGCTGCCTCGGTATCCGAGTAATCTCTGAGAGCGCCTTCGAGCCGTGATATGGCAGCAGCATATTTGTGTCTTCGGAAGTAGAGACGTCCAACGTAGAACTCGTGCATGCCGAGCATCGCTCTCGCCTCACGTTCTATAACCGTGACATGTGGCGTGAACTGCCCGCCCGGATAATTCTGCCGGTATTGCTTGCAGAACTCGAGCGTCTTGTGCGTGAACGACTGGTCTCGATCATAAATCCTGGTCCGGCGCTCGAACGTCAACAGCAGCCGAAACTGAGCCTTCTGGGCCTCCACGTCCGATGGGTAGAAACGAAGAAACGACGTGTACTCGGCCTCGGCCTCCTCGTATTTCTTGTCGGCAAACTGCGTGTCGGCCAGCAGCATCTGGGCTTCCTTAGCGCGCGGGCTTTCAGGGTGCTTATCGAGCAGCTCGTTGAACAGTTCCAGCGCCTGACTTTGCTCCTTCGAGTGAGTGATGCCCCAAATGAGACCAGCGTGTTCGCTCATATTAAGCTTTCTGTTCGCAAGGTGAAACATCTCGTCGGAGTCGAGCACCACCTCCTGGGTTGAGGCGCAAGATATTGTGAGCAGCGCCACCGCGAGCAACATCACGAGAGCGCACGCGGAGGCAACTCGCATCTTCTGATGCGGGCTATTCATCCTTGTTCTCATCGCTCTCACCATCTTCTGCCTCGTTGTAAGGGATGTGGACGAGCTCCACAGCTGCCTCCTGGAGCATCTCGAGCGCCAGCTTATCAGGATAGCCATCCTGATAGTATATGCGCTTGTTCATGCCAGCATTTATTACCATCTTGGCGCAGATCACGCAAGGAGCGTTGGTGCAGTAGAGAGCCGCGCCCTTGATGGATACACCAAACATCGCGGCCTGAATGATGGCGTTCTGCTCCGCGTGAAGGCCTCTACAGAGCTCGTGCCTCGTGCCGGACGGGACCTTTAGCTTCTCGCGGAGGCAGCCAACCTCTGCGCAGTGCTTCATGCCTGTTGGGGCGCCGTTGTAGCCTGTAGCAAGAATGCGCTTGTCGCGGACGATAACCGCGCCGACATGCCTCCGCAGGCAGGTTGAGCGCTGGGCCACGAGGCGGGCTATTCGCATGAAATACTGGTCCCAGGGGATTCGTTTCTTCAGGTCAAGAGTCTCCTAAATGCCGCTGGCTGTCGAATGACCCTCAAACGAGCATCGAACGAACCTTACAGAGGCTGTCCCATAAGTCTGTGTGGAGTCTAGGGGCGGTGCTTGCCCCGCCCTATCTCCGTTTGCCAAACCATAAGAGGGTGCGGCAAGCAGCACCCCTACCCGACGTCGTTCAACCGCCAACCGCCAACCGCAGTGCAGCCCAGAACGGTTCTGTTTGTCGTCGGCTTAGGCCAACAACTCCAGCAGCCTCTCGGCAACCTCCATCCCCACCCGGAACTGCCCATCCACGGTCGAGGCGCCTATGTGGGGCGTTAGCGAAACGTTTGGCAGTGAAGTAAACTCGTTGCCCTTGACAGGTTCGCTCTCGAAGACATCCAGGGCTGCAAACGCGACCTTGCCGCTCTTGAGGGCATCAAGCAGCGCGGACTCTTTCAGGACGCCGCCACGGGCGCAGTTGACGATGCGCACACCATCCTTCATTTTTGCGAACTCTTGCTCGGCTATCAGGTAGTGCGTTGCCGTAATGTGGGGCATGTGCAGGGTGATGTAGTCGGACTTGGCGAGCAGCTCGTCCATGCTAACCATTCTGACCTGAAGGTCGCCCAACATCTCCTGCGTTACAAACGGGTCGTAGGCGATCACTGTCATCTCGAACCCAAGGGCACGTTTCGCTACTTCCTGTCCAATTTTGCCGATTCCGAGCACACCGAGCGTTTTTTTGTAGAGCTCCACGCCCTTGAACTTCTTCTTATCCCAACGTCCCGCCGCCATCGATGCGTTCGCCTGCGGGATGAACCTCGAGATGGCGAGCATGTGCGCCATCGTCAATTCGGCCACAGAGATGGAGCTCGCGGCCGGGGTGTTGATCACCTTCTTGCCCGCCGCCTTGGCGGCCTCGAGGTCGATATTGTCAAGTCCCACACCGCCGCGAGCGATGACCTTCAGTCTCTCGCCCGCATCGATGACTGCTTTAGAAACTTTTGTGGCACTGCGGACGACCATGGCATCATACTCGCCTACTGTCGCGACGAGCTCCTCTGGCGCCATGCCGGTCTTGACATCGACTGTCAGGCCGCCTTGCCGCATTTTCTCCACTGCCTCTTCTGCCACAGGGTCGCAAATCAGGACACGTGTCATTCCCTCACCTCCAGCTATCTCAAATAGTGTTCGTTCAACGCATCTAAGGCGTCAGCCCGCCTTTATACCCAGATACTCGTCGATCCTGCTCAAAAGGTCCTTGACCTCATCAAGCGTCAGGTCTCCCATGTGGGCGACCCTGAACGTCTTCTCTTTCAACTTTCCATATCCGTTCGCCAGTTCCAGCGCATACTTCTCCTCGAGAAACTTCACAAGATCAGCAACAGCGACCGCCCGAGAGTTCCTGACTGTCGTCAGCGTTACCGACTGGTAGCCTTCCTCCGCAAACGTGTCGAAGCGGTCTTTGGCCCAAGCCCTCGCGTATTCCGCCATCTGCACGTGGCGCTGGTATCTGTTCTCGAGGCCCTCCTCGAATATCTGGTCCATCTTGTAGTCGAGAGCATAAAGCTGGCTTATCGCTGGTGTTGTTGGCGTTTGGCCCTTGTCAGAATACTTCTTGAAGACCTCGAAATCGAAGTAATAGCCCTTACGCGCGGCCCTCTTCGACTTCTCCATCGCCTTCTCTGAAACAGAGAAGACCGTGATGCCGGGCGGCGCCGCAAATGCCTTCTGCACGCCAGCCAGGCAGACATCCATCCCCAGCTCGTCCACGTTTATGTCAACAGCCGCCATCGCGCTTACGGCATCGACCAAGAACATCACGTCCGGATACTTCTTCATCACCTCGGCAAACGCGCGGTAGTCATTCATAATGCCGGTGCTCGTCTCGTTCACCTGCATCGTTACGGCGTCGTATTTGCCTGTGGCCAATGCTTTGTCAACCTTCTCGACCCGATTGGCCTTGCCCCACTCCTCCGACTGAAGGATGTCCGCCTCGTGCCCACAGGCCTTAGTTATCTGGTGCCAACGCTCGCCGAACGCACCGCAAGTAACGTTCAAACAGCGCTTCTCG
>CAZKNE010000067.1:0-8447 GCA_964554005.1 uncultured bacterium
CTCGTGCTAGGTAGCGAATCTACTTCGCAGAGTAGCAGTAGTATTGGCGATGCGGATAGGCCCGGCCAAGATTCGCTCAAATGCTGATTCAGCTGTGTCCTCGCTGAACTCGATGCCAATGGAGCGGCGATTTAGGGCTCGGGCAACTACGGACGTGGTGCCGCTGCCGAGAAAAGGGTCGAGGACCAGGTCGCCCTCGTTTGAGCACGCCAGAATCACGCGTTGCATGTAAAGCTCCGGTATCTGGTTCTGATGGTCCTGTCGCCGCTCTTTGTTGTTGCCCTGTATCCGGCCTAAATACGGCCCATACCAGACGTCGAGCGGCACACGAAGGCCGGGCCTGCGAGTTCTGCGGGTGCGCGGGTCTGCGTAAGTAGTTGCTCTGTCAGAAGGCACCAGAATCTCGTCTGGGTTCCATGTTCGGTTCTTGCGGTCGCGCGCGAAATACAGGACGTGCACTTTTGAGACGATAAAATTGGTCTTCCGGAACTGACCAAACCGAAAGTGCCAGACGCACCAATTGATCATCTGAAGCCCGCGGCCTTTTAAGTGCATGGCGACCTCCGCCGCCCATTGGTCAGGGATGTTGACCCAGAGCGAGCCGTGAGGCGCAAGCACGCGGATGCAGGCGTTGAGCCACTGGTATGTGAACTCGAGATAATCGTCCCGCTTCATGTTGTCGTTCCAGTCGGTGTATGGGACGTTCCAGTTGAACGGCGGGTCTG
The DNA here is from genome assembly GCA_964554005.1 of uncultured bacterium. Taxonomy (GTDB): domain Bacteria; phylum B130-G9; class B130-G9; order B130-G9; family B130-G9; genus B130-G9. Next base: position 726 of record CAZKNE010000067.1, read on the forward strand.
CGAAGATCAGATCGACGCTCCCCTCTGGCAGGCTCGCCAGCACCTCACGACAGTCCCCGACGTAAACATCCGTCTGAGGACCGTCGAGATGATAATTCGGCCGCAACCTCGTGCTTCGCAGCGTGCTACGCAGAGTAGTATCCGGCACGAGCTTAACCGCCTTTAGAAGGTCTTTTTGAGCTTCCATTTTCCCTACTTATTCCACGCCCCCCACCAAAAGGCTCAGAACGGTAACCAGAACGTTTGCATAAACACATAAGACACAACATAGAAGATAACATACAAGGGGATCAACCTGAGATAGCTGTAGGCGCCGGCCGCAGACCCAGCCTACGGACAGAGGAACGTTCTTTCGCATGGCCCAGCCGACCTTGACCAATAGCGGGTTAAATGCCAATGATTATTAAAGGCTTCTGCCCGCAATGATTCTGTTGGGTGTCCTTGTGCTCACGTTTGTGGTGTTCGGAAGGGGTGATGTCGAGTGCTGAAGTTCGTCCATGCGGCTGATATCCATCTTGACAGCCCTTTCATGGGTCTTGCTGAGGTGGCGCCCGATGTGCAGAAACTCCTTTGTGACGCAACGTTCAAGGCGTTCGACAACGTCATCGGTCTGTGCCTGAGCGAGAACGTTGATTTTCTGCTTCTGGCGGGCGATATCTACGACGCCAAGGACCGCAGTCTTCGGGCACAGCTGCGGTTTCGCGACGGTCTTGCGCGGCTGGACGAGGCTGGCATCCGAACGTTCGTTGCGCATGGCAATCACGACCCGCTTGACGGCTGGAAGGCCGACCTCAAATGGCCCGACCTTGTCCACGTCTTTAGCGCAGACCGCGTCGAGTCGGTGGTCTATGAGCGGGATGGCGAGGCACGGGCGATAATTCACGGCATTAGCTTTGGCAAGGCCGAGGTCAGGGACAACCTGGCTGTGAGATTTGCCAGGCAGGATTCTCCTCTGTTTCAGGTTGGCCTTCTGCACGGAAACGTTGGCTCCAACACTGGCCACGAGAACTACGCGCCGTGCACACGGCAGGACCTTGACCTTTCGGGTCTCGACTACTGGGCGCTGGGTCATGTTCACAATCATCAGATACTCAGTGAGCGTGGGCCTTGTGTGGTGTACTCCGGCAACACTCAGGGCAGGCATATCAACGAAAGTGGCCCGAGGGGATGCTTTCTCGTGTCGGTTGACGATTCCGGTGATGTCGAGCCGCAGTTCGTCCCAACCGACGTCGTCCGATGGCAAAGCGCAGATTTATCAATAGAGGGCATAGCGGACATCGATGGCCTCATCGATGAGGGTTCGCGGTGTCTTTCGGATGTTCAGGGCGCGTCCGACGGCCGGCCGACAATTTGTAGGCTGACTATTACCGGCAGGGGGCCAATGCACTCTGAACTGTGTAATTTGCCTCGCCAGGACGAGTATCTGGAGGAGATTCGGGAGGCTGGGGCGAGGCTTGCGCCCGTGGTCTTTATTGCGGACGTCAGGCTGAAAACAGGGCCGGACGTGAACATCGACGTGCGCATGAAATCGCAGGACATCGTTGGGGATTGCCTGCGCCTCGTGCGTGAGTATCAGACTGATGACGAGCGGCTGAAGGAGTTTAGGAGTTGCCTCGATGAGCTCTTCAATCATCGAGACGTCAGGAGGTATCTCGAGCGTTTTGAGGACGAGGCTGTCATTGAGATGCTGCAATCTGCGCAGTCGCTGTTGCTCGATGAGCTGTTGGGAGACGAGGAGTGAGGATCAAGGGCCTCAGGATAGATGGCTTCGGCCTGTTTTGCGGCCAGCAGATTGACGACATGCCGCCCGGGCTCTGCGTGTTTTTTGGTAATAATGAGGCGGGAAAGAGCACTCTGCTGGCGTTCATCAGGTCAATCCTATTTGGCTTCCCGGGGGGGAAGGCGAACATGTACAAACCTCTTCGGGGCGGCAACTACGGCGGCACTCTGGTCTTGCTGACCGACGGCGGTGAGGAATACATCGTTAGGCGTGCGGCGTCTCGCAGGGTGGCGGGCGAGGCCTCAATCACGTGTCCGGACGGCTCGGCAGCGGGCGAGGATTTCATGCCTAGGCTGCTCGGCTCTGCGACGCGGGACCTGTTCGAGAGCATCTTTGCGTTCAGCCTGACGGAGCTTCAGGAGATCTCGAAGCTGACAAGCGAAAAGGTTAAGGGCGTCATCTACAGCGCGGGAATGGGGAGTCTGAGGAGGTCGCTGCCCGCTCTCTATGCCGAGCTGGATAATCGGATGAGCGAGATATTCAAAAAAAGCGGTAGGAAGCCTGAGATTAACAAGGTTCTGAAGGACTTGGACAACGCAGGCAACCAGCTCAGGGCAATCGAGGACGCCACTGGAAGGTATGACGAGCTTCAGAGCAGATTCTCTCAATCGGAGGAGGAGATTGAACGGCTGGAACAGGAGAGAAGAGAGTTGTCTCTCAGGTGCAAGGCGCTAGAGCGATGCTTAATGGCGTGGGGCCCTTGGATCGCTTTAGAATCTGCAAGGTCGGAACTTGAGAAAGTTCCGGTGGTCGAGCGATTCCCCGCTGATGGTCTGGCGGAGTTTAGGAGGCTTCGGCAGGGTCTGGAAGACGCAAAGTCGCAGTTCGGGGACAGCGTCCAGAGGGCGGCGAATCAGAAGAAGAATCTGGAGCAGATAGATGTGGATGAGCCCCTGCTGGCGCAGGCAAACGCGATACACCGTCTCCAGAGGGGCAGGGACCACTATGACGCCGCCGTCAGGGACTTGCCAGCCCGAAGGCAGGAATATAATGATTTAAGCAAGCGGCTCAGCGATAAGCTACTCGAACTCGGGCCGGACTGGAATCGCGAGAAGCTCCTCTCGTTCGACGTATCGGTTGGCAGGCGGGAATCGATCAGAGACCGTCAGGGGAAGCTTGAAGATGCGCGCGAGAAGGAAAGCGACGCCAGAAACTCACTCAATGCTGCGACAAGGGCAGCTGAGACAGCCTTAAGAAAGGCGGATGAGCTGAGAGTCGCGTTCGAGGCAATTCCCGAACCCCCAGCTAAGGAAGAGAAACCATTACTTGACCGAATCGAGCGCTTGAAAGAGATCGAAAGGTTACTTGCCAAAAGGCTCAGGCATTCGGATTTGCTCGAAAACCTCAAAGAGCGAGAGGCCGACCTTCAGACCCAGACTTTGCCTTGGCAAGCTGGAAGAAATGAGCCACCTCGGACATCGTTTCGATGGTTGTCGTTCTTGGCCCCGGTCGCCGGTATTGTCGTTGCCGCAAGCACGTTCAGAGAGAGTGCGGCTCTTGCCATTACGGTTTTAGTTGTCGGCCTGCTTCTCGGTTACATCCTGCACCGAGTTTGGCGTCAGCAAAGGGCAACAGAGTCATTCGTGAAGGGTCAAATCGAGCAGGTTGAATCCCGGATTAGGGACATCCAGAATGAGAGAGAAACCACCGTAAAGGAGCTTGAAAATATCCAGGCTAGCATTCGTCAAAATAAATCTCTTATGGGCATTGAGTATCAGCTGGATGAAAGTAACATAGAACGAGAGATTGCTCGCGCAGAACGTGCGCTTGAGGAATGCAAGCGCTGGCGAAAGGCGCAGTCTGAGTGGAAGGAATCCCAGACAGCGGCGGACGAGGGAAAGCGGCAGGTGGAGGCCGCGGCCAAGAAGCACTACGATGCCCTGAAGGTTCTTAACGCAACCCGGGCAGAATGGCGAGAATGGCTTGTCAATGCAGGGCTTTCGGAGAACCTGTCTCATTCTGGTGCGCTCGAGGTCCTCTCCGGTATGGATACGTGCAGAACCATCGATGATGAGGTCCGGAAGCTATTGACGAATCGAATAGACCCCATGAGCAGCGTGGTCCGCAAGTATGCTGAGGATGTCGAGAAGATCGCTCGTGCTTGCGAAAGACAGCTCCGCAGCGGTGATGATCCTGGTGTTTTTCTGGACGCGTTATCCGAGGATTTGAAAAGGGCCGAGCAGAATAAGGCCATGCGCGACAAGCTCGAGGAGTCGCTGTCGGAGACCACAGATCGCGTGGGCGACCTACATAAGCAGATCGGCGAGCTTGAATCGAGCATCCGCGAGCTTCTTGAAAGCGCCGGCGCCACAAGCGTAGAGGAGTTTCAGGAGCGTGCCAAGTGGTACGAGCGCCGTCAAACGCTCGAGGGCGAGGCGAAGCGTAGTCGCGTTGAGCTTGAGCGTATCGCAGGTCCCGACAAGCTTGAGGAGCTTGAGTCGCGGCTTCGAGCATCTCAGAAGGATGAGTTGGAGGTTGAGCGAGATGACCTCAAGGAGGAGCTGGAGCGGGTTGACAAGTTAAGGGAGGAAATGCTCGACCGGCGCGGCTCGCTGAGGAAGGAGCTTGCGCAGCTGGAGGCGGAGGATGAATCGTCCGAGCTTAGGCTTAGGCGGGAGGAGTTGCTGGCGAGACTGGGGCAGCTGGCCCGAAAGTGGTGCGTCCTTCGTATTTCGCGGGAGATATTGCGGCAGGCTCAGGATATCTACGAGCGCGAGCGTCAGCCCGGCGTCGTTCGGGAGGCTAGTCTGCTCTTCGAGAAGATGACCCACGGCCGGTATGCAAGAATAATCAAGCCTTTGGGCGAGAAGGCGACGTTTGATGTTCTCACCCCGAGACAGGAGCGACGCGAGATAAATCAGCTGAGCCAGGGCACCAAGGAGCAGCTGTTCCTTGCGCTGCGTTTTGGGCTTGTAAAGGAGTTTGCGCAGAAGCACGAGAGCTTGCCGCTTGTCATGGACGACGTGCTAGTGAACTTCGATTATCGTAGGGCGCGCGCGACGGCAATGCTGCTTCACGAGCTCTCAGAGACGCATCAGGTTCTTCTTTTCAGCTGCCATCAGGAGACGCTCGATCTGGTTCGCAAGGTCGCGCCTGAGACGCAGGTCTTTACGCTGAGCGACGGCACAATCCAAAGAGAATAGTCCACAGATTACGCGGATTGTAGGAGGGTTGTATCCACTTTCAATGGAAAGGTCTTCTCGATTACACCCAGGCTGATGTAATCGGTTATTCGCTGCCCTCTTGGCAGTTTCGCAACTGTTCGAGCCGTTGTTGGCCCTTCTTTCTTTGAAAGGAGCATACCACAAATCATCTTAAGTGAATAGTATTAGGACTAACAGAGCGCAGGCCGTGTCAAGCCGCCGCACTCCAAACCACCCAACGCTTAAGCCCGCCGGCTCGCTATTCATGGACGTCCTAGCGGCAGATATGGCATCCGTGGCAAGAAAACTAATGCGCCACGAAACCAACTGGCACCCACGTTTGTTTTAGGATTAGATAGCCTCATTAAACTGCGTGGGTTTCCCGCCCCGGAGATTCATGCGGCGTGTTACCCTCCTTTTGGTTTGTGGTTTTAGGGGTGGGGACAAAGCCTCACGGTGGCGTCCCCGCCCCGACCATTTTTGGGTTGCAAGGTGCATCCTGAAACGAGGCTCAGTCGAACATTTCCCACCTGGATTGTCATTTACCTTAGGGCGATTTCCCTCCTCGGCAAGAGTGAGATTTTCTGGCCGCAGGGAGATTGCGGCACGCCACGCACAGTGCTAATTTACTGTGCGGCAAAAAAACTCTTGACTGTCATTACTCCCTGTGGAGACTGATACTACGCACAGTTTCAGTTTGCTGTGCGGCAATAAAACACTATTGAGATCGGAGAGCGCGTGCAGTTTTGGCCTGACAGACTTCAATCGCCGGGCACCAAGGCCAGGCGTTGGTTCATTGTTGCGATCGTGCTGCTTCCGATCGCGATGACCGCCTCGGGTCTGAATGCATACTATTTGACGGAGAGCTGGGTGTCGTTCAAACCGCAGTCTTGGGGGCAGATAGCGAGCTATCCAGTCGCTCTCCAGAAGGATTACGGATCGCAGTACTACCGGCCGCTCGCCGCAATGATGCAGGCGACCGAGTATAAGCTGTTCGGGACGAACCCAGTCTTGCCAAGGGCGATCAACTCTGCCGTCTATGCCGTGATATGCCTTCTGGTCTTCCTGAGCCTCGAGGCGCTGTCCCAATCTTTTCTCATAGGGGCGCTTGGCTCGCTGATATTCGCCGTGATGACGTGCCACGTCGTGCCTGTGTTTTGGATGTCACAGATCCAGGGCCTCAACTCAGCGCTGTTGGCGCTTCTTACGTTCTGGCTTGCGGGACCTAGTTACCGCAAGAGCCCATCGCGCGCCAAGATTGTCCTCGCCTGCATTACATACGTCGCTGGCTTTCTCTTCTACGAATACGCGATCTTAATGCCGCTTCTGCTATTGATCTACGAACTGATATGGAGAAAGGGACACGGCATAAAAAGCCTCTTCCGACACCTTTTGAAGGTCAATCTGCCGCTGTGGGTCCTAGCTGCTGCCCTGCTCGGCCTCAGAGCGCTGTTACTCAGGATTAACGTCGTCCTCAACCACTTCTACTTCGGGTGCGTAAGGGACCTCACACTCCTAACGATCATCGAGAAGTTGCCCGCAATCCTTTACACAAACGTGTTCCCGCTGAAGTTCTCACCCGTGCTCTGCCTAGTAGCCGCAATCATTCTTTACGTGGGTTTCAGGACCAATTGGAGGTTGACACTCTTCCTGGTGTTATGGATAGCTATCACGCCAGCTTTGGCGTTCCCCCTTGCGGGGGTTGGCCACCATCGCGTCTTGCTCACCTCGTTTGGTGTCGCGGGCCTGATGGCTTATCTTCTTGTGCTGCTGCCGGAGACGATTCTTGATCGCCGCAGGCGCCCCGCCGTGTCCCAAGTCCTCGATTGGGTGATAGCCGCCTCAGTAATCTATTGGGTGTTCGAGCTGATTCGAGCAGGTTGGGCCGATTTCTTCGCCCAGGGCGCCTCCACAACGAGCACAAGGTATGCCATCGCCCTAGTCGCGGCCGCCGCCGTTGTGATAAGATGTGCTGCGTGCCGCCGGCTCTCACCGAGAATGTCTCGCGCTCCGCTCAAGTTCTTGATCGTTGGGATGGTCTTGCTATTAGTGGGCGCCTACATGGCCGGCTTTCTGAAGCTCTTCGCGATGTTTGTCGATGAGGCGAAGGAGTGTGCTCGTCTTCCCAAGGCGATCGTTGCGGCGCAGCCCGAGGTCCCGGACAACACCCTCGTTCTTATCGTCTTCCGCGACAAGTCCCTCATCGACAGGAACGCGTTTGGCTGGAACTTCCGGGCGCCAATCCGGGCAGAATATGGCAAACGTGTCGATGCTCTGCCCTTCAGTCTGTGGATGAGCAGCTTTCAATACAAGTCCATTCCGGCTGGGATGTCTCTTCGGGCTTTTGCGTTCGACGGTCGGAAGGCTCTCGAGCTCCGAGACATCTCGGCCCGCGTGCTCGCTCGTCAGCGGTCCTACCTGAACCTGCATCACGATGTGGTGCACGCAAGATTCGCTAACCCCAACTCTCTGAGCTCTCAGGCTCGACTAATCCCTGACGCCGATGTGAGCTTGATTGACCGGCTCGATATCGTCGCTCATAGACCACTGGGAAACGTCACCGTGCGCCTCGAGCTCATTTCAGAGGGGTTCGTCACCCTGCTCACGCTTCCAACTAGCTTCGAGGCGACTGAGGCCACCGTGCGCCTGGAGCAAACCGAGAAATGGCTGCTCGCCGGCCACATCGACGAGGTTCGCGTCACAGTTCTCGACAGAGGTCGCAGCGTTCCACTCCGCGAGGCGCAGCTTGTGCAATCGCAGGGCCTAATCTCGAGTTCGCGGCTCAGGCTCCCGCCTTGG
>CAZKNE010000068.1:0-8428 GCA_964554005.1 uncultured bacterium
CGGCCGAGGCGTTTCGTGAGGAGATCGGCCTTAAGAGCACGGATTTCCTCATCACTTTTATTGGCCGCATCGATCTTGACGGGCAAAAGCAGCCCTACAAGTCGGTCGATAGGCTCATCGAGGTCTGGCGTCGCATTAGCGGTGACATGCCCCAGGTCAGGCTCATGCTTGCTGGAAGGGCCGATACGACAACCGACAAGCAGCTTATAGATATGGGTGTTATCCCAATGTTGAATATCCCTGAAGAGAAGGTCGCCCTGGTGCTGGCCGCGGCCGACCTTTTCGTCTCAATGTCGCTCTGGGAAGGGTTTGACCTGCCGCTCTTCGAGGCGCAGTTTCAGGGCACGCCCTGTGTGGTGATGCGCCGTGGGGCGCACGAAGAGCTCCTGGGCGGCACAGGCGCAGGCGTGTTAGTGGACAACGAGGCCCAGTTCGAGAGAACGATTAGGCAACTCGCCAACCGTCATGACCTCATTTCGCAGATGTCGGAGCGTGCGAAGGCCAGCAGCAAGCGATTCAGGTGGGAGCCGAGCGTGCAGAAGATGCAGTCGCTTGTGGAGGAGGTCTCGGCGGCGTTTGGTGCCGACAGTCAGCAGGTTGCGCCAAGGCGTTCAAGCCGCGTCAGGTTCGGGCTAGCTGTGGCTAAAGAGGTCTTGCTCCATGAGGGGCCGGTCGCCTTCACAAAGCTCGTGTTTGACAAACTCAAGCGACTGCGAGCAAGAAGGCGTTGACGTTGAGCCATAGATTCGTGGACGGTTTGCAGCCAGCGCCGAGCGCTGCGCCCGGGCCAAGTATCCTGCCCAAGTTGCGCCTCACAGCGCAATCAGGATCGATGCGAGGCGTCCCGTGGGTGGCTAATGGTTAGAGACAGAGCCGGGCTAGTTCTCCTGTTGCTTCTTTTGGCGATTAATCTCGTGAATGGCACTCTGCTGGCCATATTGATACCTGCGTGGCTCGGAGCGGACGAATACACGCATTATGGCTACATTCAGTATCTCAGAACTCATGGCTCGCTTCCTGACCAGCGAACTTGCCGCTTCTCACAAGAGCTCGAGGCCTCGGTTCACGAGGCGGATTGGTGGCGGCTTTCGGGCAACATGGGCAAGGTCGGACGCGGCCCGGAGCGATTCTATGCCCATGGTTTTCTCCAGTTTGCGCCCGCCGGCACTTGCAGTATAGACCGCGACAAGGCTCATTCCGGCTCGTGCTCGATGGCACTGAACTACAGATTCCACCGCGAGCAGCCCGAGGCGCTGGGCGTCTATCTCTCACCGCTGGACATCAGTAGATTTGATGCGATCTGCTTCTGGCTCTGTGGCGACGGTTCTGGCCAGGAATTCGAGCTGGCCATCGATACGCCTCCCGGGCGGAGCCACAAGTTTCTAATCCCACTGAACTTCAGTGGATTTAGGAAGATAGTCGCTCCCTTCGGGAAGTTTTCCGGGCGCCTGCTGAAGGACCGTGGCAAGATGGCAATGCTCAAGATCAGCATCACAGACGCCCTCTCAGGGGGCAAGACTCGTTCAGGGACGGTGCTTGTAGATGATATCTGGTTCGAGAACCATGGTCGGAGGGTGCTACTGACCGGATTCGAGTGGGACGAGCTGCCGAATAGGGAAGCCACCAGGTTCAACTGGGCGGCTCACCATCCACCGCTGTATTACCTGCTCGCGCTGCCAATAGAGTGGGCTCTGCGGGACAAGCCCATCTTCACGAGGGCGTTCGCGCTCAGGCTGTTCTCGCTTCTTCTCTCGACAATAACGCTCGTGATAGCCGCTCTGATTGGTCGGATGCTATTCAGGACTGACTGTGCTGAGTGGCTGCTCTTGCCGTGCGTTATGGCCTTCTCGCCCGCTTTTTCGGTGCACCAGGTTTGTATCAACAACGACCACCTACTGATCCTGCTCTACACCGTCCTCTTGTACCTCTTGCTGAAGTGGCAGGATAAACCCATTACGAGCAAGAAAGCGGTCGCGCTCGGGCTGATATGCGGCCTCGGGATGCTGACCAAGTTGCTATTTATTACAGCATTTATTATCATCGCTATTTATCTCGTGCTCGAGGCAAGGCGCACCGGCCGAGCCGTGCGAAGTGCGTCTCGAACGTTTGCGATTGTCGTCGCCTCATCGCTTGCGGTCTGTGGCTGGTGGTTCGTCCGAAACGTGATGGTTTATGGAAAACTCTACATCACGGCGACGACCTACCTTTCTGCGAAGAGCCTGCCGGTCGAGATGACGCCGCTGGACTTCTTTCTCTCAGAGAAGTTTTTCGGTTGGATAGGCATCGGCTGGCTGACGCTCAGGAACTCCCATACCGACCTACTGCTAGCCATTCTAGTTCTGGGCGCCTCCGCCGCGGGTTATTTGAAGGCTTTTGCCATCTGGGTGTGGGGAAAACAGGAGCTCTTAGGTCGGCGACTCTTTGCGAAGTTTGAACTGCTGTTTTACGCGCTCATAACACACGCGGCCGCCGTGCTTTTCATCGTTTCCACTAGCTCGATCAAGGTGGGCCGGTTCAGGGCGCTTCACGGAAGATATTTCTTCCCTGTCATTGTGGCGATTGCGGCTATCTGGGCGCTCGGGGTGTGCAAGTTGCTGCCGCAAAAGGGGAGGAGCCAGTTTGTCGCCGTCATCATCGCCATTCTCATCGCTCTTTCGGCCTCTAACGTCTATATCACGGCGATGGTTCATTGGTATCCCTTTTGAACACTATGCCTCATCCTCACGATGCGCTCGCCTCCAAGAGAAACTTCCGAATCCTGCTGGGCCTCATCGTCGTGATCAATCTCGTGAACGGCGTGCTGCTAGCCATCATCGTCCCACTGTGGGTTGGGCCGGACGAGCTCGCACATTATGGTCATGTCCAGTATCTTCATCTGCACAAATCCCTGCCCGACCAAAGAACCTGTTTCATCTCCGAAGAGATCAAGGGCTCGACCTACGATGCGAATTGGTGGGGACTCCTTCAGCGCCACGAAAAGGTCGCGCCCGGACCGGGTGCTTTCTACACGCATGGCTTCTCGTCGTTTGGCGAGGGGGGCAAGTGTCGCCTGTCCCAAGCGCAAGCAAAATCGGGCAAGTGCTCCCTCGCTATCTCCTATGATTTCAGCGCAGAGAGCGACGAGGAGCTCTGCGCCTATAGAGCCAACCTCGACATATCGCGTTCGGATGGGATTGGGATGTGGGTACTTGGCGATGCCTCCAAAGTTACGCTCCGCATCTCGCTCGAGGCTCCCGAGAACGAAGAGAGGCACATCCAAATGCCCGTGAACTGGTTAGGCTGGCAGAGAGTATTCGAGCCCTTCAGCAGCTTCTCAGGCGGTCTTATGGCGCACCGCTCAACTTGTGCTACGCTAAAGATGGACGTGGCGGACGACAGCATCTCGCGCAAGACCTTTTCTGGAACGGTGTTTGTCGATGACATCTGGCTACAGGCCGGGGCCAAGGTTACCACTCTGACCAGCTTCGAACCCGAAGAACTACCCATAACCGACTCGGAGTGGCCCAACTGGTGCGCACACCATCCACCGCTCTACTATCTGATGATGCTGCCAATCGATGTGATACTAGGCGACAAGCCAATCGCCACGAGGGTCCTGGCGATGAGGCTTTTCTCCCTTATTCTGTCAACGTTCACGATTCTCATCGCTGCCCTAACCGGCAAACTACTCTTTGGAGTGCGGTCATTTACTTGGTTGCTCGTGCCAGCAATACTCATCTTCTCGCCGGTCTTCACGTTTGACCAGGCGTGCATCAACAATGACCACCTGCTAATCCCGATGTACGCCTTACTGCTCTACCTGATGCTCAAGTGGTCAGAGACACCACTCACTCGCAAGAGACTGCTCTGGCTCGGCGTTATCGTCGGGCTGGGCATCCTCGCCAAGCTCCTCTTTTTGACAGCGGTCCCGCTCGTCTTCTTGTTCATTTGGTTGAAGGAAAGAGGACATGGCCTTCAGAGTCTCAAGAGCGCCTCGTGCAAGCTGGCCCTGTTTACAATGGTTCTCGCGGCCATCTGTGGGTGGTGGTTCGTCCGAAACTGCGTTCTCTATGGCTTGCCCATCGTGACCGCTACAACGATCAGGCCGGAGCCGAGGCTTCCCGTCGTAATTGGCCTCGTTGACATTCTCGGCTCGCAGTGCCTATGGATATGGCTTACTGCGGGCTGGTTCTTCAGGATAGCCAGCCACACAAGCTTCATGCCGCCAAACGCAACCTGGCAGCTGACATACTTCCTGTTCGACCTCGCAGCTCTGGGGTTCCTTCGAGCCATTATGTTAAGACTGTTCTGGAAGAGGCGCCTCCTCAAACCGCAGACCGCCAAAAGGCTGAGATGGCTTGCTTATGCCGTCCTGGTCCATACATCAATCGTTTTCGTCCAAGTGGCCAATGGAACAATGGCGATCGGCAAGTTCAGGGCGTTCAACGGAAGATACTTGCTGCCGGTCGGCATCGGTATGGGTGCGTTCTTTGCGTTTTCCATTCAGAATCTCCTCCCGCGAAAGATCCAGCGTTTTGGCGTGTTGGTAGTCGTCGTGATCCTAATCGCCATCGAGATTCTGACCGTCCATCTGGAGGTGATGAAGGTCTGCTACCCCTTCTGAGCGCACTCAGGCACTAAACGAGGCTCTGTGGCGCTCGATGGCTTGCAGCTCCACGGCGCGTTTTAAGTCCAAAGACTCGTAATGAACGTGTATGGGAGCCCAGCGCCATAGACACCTGTCCCTAAATGCACTCGCGATCATTTCTTCAGCTTAGACCACACAAACTCGGGTCGCTTCCTTGACTGCATGTATTCGGAAACTGCCGGAAGCGTTTCACTCAGAGCCCCTGATAAGGCATACAGAACCGCAGATACTAGCGGAATTGCGGCACCCGTCGCTACTGCCAAGGCAACTCCTCCAAGTGAGACCAATCCGCCCTTCACAACGGAAGTCTTAATGGATTCTATCTTGCTCCGCATCTCGTCGATTTGTGGCTGGACCTCCTGCTCAAATACTCGAGCGGCCCTTTCTTGGAACTGGTCAGCAGGGACGCCTCTCAGGCCCTCTGCAACGCTCAGAAGCGAGACACGAAATCTTCTGAACGCGTCAGGATGCCTCTCGCGAAGCTCCACGACACTTCTGGGTGAAGGGACCTGAATCAGCGTATCGTTAGCCTCCAAGAAATTGAGCGCGTCAAGAGCGGACTCGTCTCGCCTAAACCCACGGAGGCTCAGAAGCTTCGCTTCGAAGGGCGACTCTGTTATATATGAATGGGACAGCCGTGAGGCCAGACGGACCTCTGATGCCACATGGTGAAGTCGGGAGATGATACTGCTGTTGATCGATTGATAGACCCAAGCCTTGAAAGTGTGCTCGGGAAGGGGCTCGGAGGACCCGAACGTCCACTCGATGGGCACGCGATAGGAAGCCCCCTGAGGAACCGGTTCGCCGATTTCTGAATCAGGCAGGAGATATGTCGTGTCTCCTCCGGTGCAATAATCGCCCTTAAATGAAATGTGGATTGCCCGACATGGCTTTGTAATAGGTCCCTTCTGGACTCTAAAGGTACTGCGTTTCTTGTCCAGTATAACCCGCTCCACAATCGCACATTCATGGATATAGTCGTGAACGTGATCCGGAACCTCAGATCTAAACATGTCCTCAGAAAAGAACACAGGGATTCTCTTCGGGGGAATATCAAGGAGAGCATTGGGCAGGACCGTCAAGAGCCCGGCGTCGATGGTTGGCGCGAGTTCCTGGAAATAGTATAGCGTCTCTGTAACCTTTTTCCTATCTGGTTCGTCCCTCGGCGTTGCCCCCATGGCAGCCTTTAGAATCCGTCCGGAGTCGGGCGTCGGGAACGAGATTCGGAAAACAGGATCATCCGCGATGAGATGTCCGTAAACCAGAAGGGACGGGAGCAGGGAGGTGACGTCATCACGTGCGGAGTGACTGCTTATGAAACCGTTGAATGGGTCATCTCGTGATATTTCTTCAGCTTTGATGGAGCTGCGTCTCTCACTATAGTAGTGACTGAGCATATTGCGGAGGGAGTCATCGTCGATTCGGGATATGTCCACCACCTGATTATGATTCGTAAGAAGACCTGTCTCACGAAGTAGCTGTAAGCAACGTTTACTCATCTATCTGCCCTCTAGGGATTCTATGACTTCGAGCGCCGCCCTTTCAGGCGTGCGAATTACCGCGTCGCATTATGCTCCCAGAGATGGCCGTGGCCAAATCGGCTGAACTAGTCTTTTCTCATGAACTTGAGAAAGAGTGCTATTGCCAACGCAAGAGAGATTACGCCGATCAGAGCTTCAGAGCCGCAAACAAACTTCAACCATCTACCTGTAACAGAATCGTGATCGGGGTGGAAATCTCCAAAGCCTAGGCTTGTGAACGTGACGATCGAGAAATAGAGCGCCTCACCGAAGCCATCAAGATAAACGGCATTGATCACATCCGTCCGGGATGAAGTCCTTACAACACCTCCGGGACATACAGCATAAATCAGGGCGAATCCTATTATCAGGCACATTATGACAATGAACAATCTCGATGGCGATGTCCCATCGCACGTGGTGATGTGCCAAAAACGCCCAATCCAGGAGGATGGGCTGGCTTTGGGACGAAGCTCAAGTTCACAAGAACTCTCTCTGTATTGGAAATAGTCAGCCATTGTTGTGTTGATGTCTTGATACGCCCGCCTGAGATATCTATACACCTGCTGAACGTCACGGAAGTCCTCTTCGGTTCTCGCCTCAACTTCCGAGCGAATCTTCCCTTTGAAGTTGAAGTATCTCCCGAGCTCGGTGGCGAAATAAGACCGCCTGGTCATAGATCCCCGCCTCTTTCGCATTTGGCGCAAAAAATGTTGACCCCAGTCCGTATCCTCATCCACCTTGATTCTTTCTAAAACGGCTTTCTTGAGATCTGCCGTTTGCAGATCAGCGTTCAACAAGTCTGATCCGGTTAGATCGGAGTGTCTTAGATCGATAGATTCGAATACCGCACCGTTGAGTTTCGTTTTGGACAGGTCCGCATATCTCATGTCGATGCTCTTGAAGACGAAATCCGTTAAATTCCTGCCATTTAGGGAAATTCCTCTCAAGTCTCTACCGTTCTCTACTTCCTGAACATGATCCAAATCGGTTATCAGTGAGGGCCAACTGTCATCTCCGCTTCCAATGCACTCCAGGATTCTGGAAATCAACTCATCTTGGTTCTTCCAACGGGCCTTCAGTTTGCTTCCATCATTCATGATTGACGCCTCACTGCCTCAAAGGATCCCATTGCTCGCATCCAGAAAGTATCTACACACAATGTTCGGTATATGGTAGCCAGATTCCAGGCTGTCAGCATCCGCTCACCCATAGTCCACAGCGCTATCCAGTAGCCAACCATGCCGTAGTTATGCCGGCACAGGTATTCCAGCAGCTGATAGTATCCCACATCCGGCCTCAAGTTCCACTCGGAATCTGCCGCAAGGAATCCTTCTCCCGCTGACTCATGAACCCTCCTCGTCTTTCTGCGAATCGCTCGCTGAGAGCTGCGAGTGCAAGACAAAAAGGGAATGTGGATGGGTTTGGGCCTTTTGGGGCGCCACAACAAGTGAAGAACCTAACGAATATCATCGCGCGATATGGCGTTGAGCAAATGAATAGCGCTTGAAAGGAGTGAACATGCCAGTTTTCTTCAGCGACAAGGGGAGTCTTTCCGAACCTGAGAAGGTCCACTTTGCAGACCCGAACTACGAGCAGGTCGCGGTCGGCAAACCACTCTACGTGGAGATAATTCACGTGGGGTTTGGCGACACGAGGGACATATTTGGGAAGGCGGAGGTCTTGGTGTCCAGCTGGGCGAGGCTTGGTGGAGCGGGCAGACCTGGGCCGAGCCTGATTAACGTGATGCGGACTGGGGTTGACGAGTTCGAGCACCTGTCGAGTTTCGGTGCCGCCGAGTATGCCAACCCGCTGGTGTTCTACACGCCCAGTTACAACGGCGAAAGATTGCATCTGTCGATCGAGATGCTGGAAATCGATAAGCTCCGAGCAGATGGCGTCCAGCGACTCGGCGAGGCGCTGAGCGGGCTTTCGCAGCTGACGGTTTTTGCGTCGCAGCTTGCATTCATGTCGCTTGCGCCGGATGCCTTAGACTTAGGCCGCAAGCTCTACAACCTGCTGAACAGGAACGATCAGGTGCTCTTGGAGCGTCTGGACCTTGCGTTCAACGAGCCAGACCTGAAGGTTTTGACGTCCGGGCGTTTCGTTCTGGTGCACAAGGAGCAGAGCACGTCCGCAATCCTGAAGAACTTCAAGCTTTCCGCTGGCAGCGAGCTTGTTACGAAGGATGGTGGGCCGGCGGAAGAGGCAGGGATGAAAAGTCCTTATGTTGTTATACGAATTGACGCGAAGGACAGGCCAGAATACAGGGATTTTGAGA
>CAZKNE010000069.1:0-8427 GCA_964554005.1 uncultured bacterium
ATCGGCCCATAGTAAACACCAGTCTCAGGAGCGCGCACCTTGCCACCATAGCCATCCTCGAAATAGAAGTAGTAGGTGTGCGTGCCGACAGTCATCGACTCGGTTGAATATACGTAGCCCCCCGTCGTTGTCTGATAATTCATAATAATCGGCTGACCATCTACCACCACGAAGTGCTTGGATGCGTTATCGCCGTTCCCATCCGAGTAATAGACAGAATAGGTGAACGTGTCCCCAAGCATACCCATCCTCGGAGACACCTCAGGAAAGCTCAGCGCTGGGTCAACGTTGTCGCAGTGCAGCCCATAGACAGTGTTGTAACCCGCCACGAAGAACAGCTGGTGGTCCTGGCCAATCGCGAGCGACGACGTGATCGGAGAACCTACGTTGTGAGACCAACTCAGAACATCGACTCGTGTCGATGAGTAAAGCATGCCGGACTCGGAGCCAAAGAAAACATTGCCGTTGCCGTCAACAGCCGGCCCGAACACCGCACCTCCTACATCTCTCGACCAGCCGACAACGGCCACGGTTGCCGTGCAGTCAAGCGCGTAAAAGAGGCCATCGGTCGAGCCGAAGTAATACCGCCCTGAGGGGCCGCAAGCACCATGGCCCTCGATCGCACCCTGTGTCTCGAAAGTCCACCTGAGCATCCCTGAAGGATTCAAGCAATAAAGATTACCGTCATCAGCACCGAAATAGACATTCCCGTTTTTGTCAACGGTCGGAGTCGAGCGAACTGGGTAGCTCACGTCGTAGCTCCAGTTGATAGTACCATCGCTCGTTCTAAGCGCATACAGTATCCCCTCGGTTGAGCCAATGTAGAGAACGCCGGTATGCGACAGCGTCGGAGATGAGTTCAGAAACGAGCAGTTCACGGAAGTGCTCCATCCCAAGCCGCCCGCAGAGGTAAGCGAATAGACCGTGCCGTCGTAACATGCG
The DNA here is from genome assembly GCA_964554005.1 of uncultured bacterium. GTDB lineage: Bacteria > B130-G9 > B130-G9 > B130-G9 > B130-G9 > B130-G9. Next base: position 943 of record CAZKNE010000069.1, read on the forward strand.
AAATAGACATTGCCGTCAGGATCGACGACTGGCGAAGACAGTATCTCCGCACCCGCGCTAAAGTCCCAATCCATCGTGCCTGTCACCGTGTTCACAGCGTAGAAGTAGCCCTCCTGGGTGCCGAAATAGACTGCCGAGCCGTCAGGCGAGAGCGCTGGCGAGACCATCACTGGCTCCGAATCCCCAGACTCAAAGACCCAACGCTCATTGAACGAGGGGTCAAGCGACACCAGCCGCCCGTATGACGCACCGAAATAGAGATTCCCCGCCGGGTCAACGGCCGGACTCGAGGCGATCGTCGGGCCAGTCGAATAGGTCAACACATCGCAATAGCCCTGCGGGCCGATCGCCGAGATGGTCGCGGCCCTAGTGTAGAGGTGCCCCATCATCGGCCACTGGTTCCCTGAAATGCTCAGCGAGTACGCTCCGCCGCTTGCTGTGCTCGAGCCTTGGTCAAACAGTCTTATGAAGTAATAGGCACCCTCATCAGGTGTGAACACGAACGGCGCGGCAGAATCGCCGGTCTCAACCGGCCCAGTCGTGCAGTCGCGCTCGTATATCTCGGCCGCGACTGACGAGTCTGTCGCGGGCGCTATCGTGATCGTATAGTCAATATAGGCTTCGCCCCTGAAGTAGAACCAGTCCACGTCTGATGCGAGCGGAATGAGGTTGTGGCCGCCATAGACGGTACCATTTGTCCAGATGAGGCGAGCATCGATGCACATGTCGTCTGGCTCGAACCCGTCGTAGATGTCAGGCCCCTCAAAGACACCGCTGCCTGTAGGATACCGAACCCGACAGCCGTCGGAATCCACGAACTCAAAGAAGAAAGTCCAATGTCCCGGACCGAGGCTTACCGTCGCGGAGTAATCCCCGTTGTCAGCCGTGCCCGAGGTAAGCTCCATCGTGTATTCAGTCGCCCCCACGGTCAGCGTCGCTGACGACGGCGCAAACCCGTCGAAGTCCTCGAAATGAACCGTGAATGTATAATCATCAAGCGGCCCGCCCAGCGCCGGCTCAACCGACGCGTCAGAAAGATTAGGCATCCCCTGCCTCAGCGCCGAGGCGCCTCCTCTGGTTGCGGCCCAGATGCCTACGCACGGCTGATAACACAGGTCATAAACGTTGCCGTTGATAAGTCCACTGTTGGTAGGCAGAAATCGCGCGCCCGTCATGGTCGATTTGTCGAACTTGGTCAGGCCGCGGCTTGTGGCGATCCAAAACCAATTGCCAGAGCCCTGAATCATAGCGTTGATGGCATTGCTGCCGAGGCCAGAGCCCGGCGTGCTCGTCCTGATTGATGTCCAGGTATTGGGCAGGTCAAGGATGCTGATGCCATTAGTGGTGCCGATCCAGATTGAGCCGTCCCCATCGACCAAGAGGCTGCGCACGTTCTCAGAAAGAATACCGCTGTTACCCCTGTCATAGGCAGTCCAGGTGTCGTTCACCAGGTCCAAGACCGCAACGCCCCAGTTGGTCCCAACCCAGAGGTAATAGCCGTTACCTCTGACCTCGCCCGCGAGGCTCGTTATGTAGTTGGAAGGAAGACCACTGTTCGTCGTCGTCCATGTATCCCAGTGCACGGTCGAGCCGGTCGTGTAACATGCCAGGCCATTGTCCGTGCCAAACCAGGTCCTCACGATGCCGCCGGTCGTAGGTCTTGGGTCAAGAACAACCGCCATCACGCGGTTAGACGGCAGCCCACCACCCGTGTTGGTTGTATTGAGGGTCTGCCACGTTGACCCCTTATCAAAGAAGCTGACGCCCAGATTCGTCGCAAACCAGACAGCGTTTCCATTACCCCCGTAGCCCGCGCCCAACCAGCCGACGTGCTCAGTGCTTCTGCCATCCAGCGCTATATCATTTATATAGTTAGAGGCGATCGCATTGCCCGCAGCGTAAGAATAGGTCTCCCACGTGCCGGGCATCCCCTCGTTGGCATCCCAGCCACCGAGCAAGTTAGCGCCCGCTCCATAGGTCCCGAACCATATCTCCCCCTCCTGACACGCGATTGCACGAACGTCATTTGACGCAAGGTGCTCTTCCCGGAAACAGCTCCAACCGCCGTCATACTCGCACAACCCGCCGTGCGTCCCAGCGACGAGGTTCCCGCCGGTATCGAAGACGTCCCTGACGTCGTCCGAGCAGAGGTCCCCGCCAGTGTTGGCACTCGTGTAGCAGCTCCAGCCACCACCGGTGAGGTCATACGTAATTATTCCAAGCTCAGACCACATCCAGAGCTCGCCATCAACCCCAATTATCCCCCGCAGGTCGTTCGAGAGGAAATTCGCGTCCGTCCAGGTCCCGTAAGTGTCCCAATTGCTGTTCAGGTCAACCCGCGCCGCTCCGTTGTCGGTCGTGAACCATATCCAGCAACATGGGACCTCAAGAACGCCTGTCACGAAGTTCGATGGAAGGCCATCGGCGGTTGTATATGTCCCGTAGGTCCACGGGTCAAAGTTCATGTTGATCTGCGTAACGCCCGAATCGGTCCCGATCCAAGCCCGCTCGTGCGTGTCGAAATAGATGCAGTTTATACTGTCTGAGACGAGCCCATCCGCAGTGCTGTAAACGTGCCACGTCCCCATATCCACGTCATAAACAGCAATCCCAGCGTTCTGCGTCCCGATCCACACCTCATCGGTGCCCGGACGCGCCTCGATCGTCGTAATCTGGTTGGAGGGAAGCGGCGAATTCGAGACCGTGAACGTCAAAATGCCAAACTCCCACGCATTGTGAGACGACGTGTCGATCATGTTGATGCCCTCGTTGCAACCCAGCCAAAGCGTGTCCGAAGGCCCAACCGCAACCGAGGTGAACGAGTTCGTCAGAAGCTCCTCCCTAACCCAAACGCGCACAGTGGCGCTCGTGTCCTCCTCGTCGGAGTAAAGGTCAGGTTGAGACTTCAGAAACTTGTCAAGCTCAAAAGAACCAAGGTCCCAGAGGAGAGTCCCCCCGCCGTTGGTTACTGCCCAAAGCGAGTCACCCTCGCCAGAGACGGCATTGATGTCGTCACTATTTAAGCGAACATACCATTCCTGACCTAGGGCCGCCGATCCCCCTAGGCAAAACAGCACGATGAGCAATACTAGCAGCCTATCTCGCATTACAAATCCTCCAACGCAGATTTGGTTAGAACGCGGTTGTTATCGAATTATATCCTTACTCTATGACTATGTTCAATACAGCGATGTCAGAAAGAAACTCGTATCCAGTGCCAGGGGCCACCACTGCCCCAAAAACTACATACTGGCCACGCTCAACCCCCTCACCAACAGAAAAGTCCAGGAGAGTAACCGGACCAAGCTGAGAAGCCTCGCCCAAGTTGACCGTGATGGCCTGGGGAGACGACCCCCAGTTGGGGTAAAAGTAGAGCGTGTCCGAATCGGGCAGCCGAACAGCCACATAGACTTCAGCCGTCTTGGCATCGCCGGGGTTCTCTAGCCAGCCGGAGACAATCAGACGGTCGTTAGTGCTGACCCTTGAACCGGTGCTCGCCAGCCTAATCGTGGGCGGCATCCCGCTTGCGCCATCGCCCCTGACAGTAGCAACGAGGCTCGCTGCGTTCGGATCGTCGCTTTGGACCGTAACGGTATCCTGGAAGGCACCGCTCTCGTCCGGCGCAAAAGTGATCGGGACATCCAGATGTCCGCCCGCATCGATCGCAACCGGCGCTCTGAAATCAGCCTCGAACCACTGTGTCGTGGTCGCGACGCTCTCAACATTTACCGGCGAATCGCCAGTGTTGACCAGCCGCATATTCCAGGCCTTTGTCTTGTCGATCAGCACAGTTCCAAAGTCGTGCTCATCCTCAAGGAACGACAGAGCCGGCCCAGCAGGATTGTACTGGACGACAGCGTCGGCCTGCGACGGGACTGCCTCTTTCCTGCCTACTCTGTCAGTCGCAACAGTATAGAACGAGTATGCGCCCGCTCCCTCATCTGGCATGAACTCAAAACTACCTGTCTCGCTGCCCCAAATAGTGTCAAAGCGAGAATAATCGCCGTCCTCGAACGAATACCATAACTCAACGCACATAACGCCAGATGCGTCATCATGCGCCTCGAAGCCAACTATAATTGGTAGCAGCATCGCCATCGCCGGCGCTGTGGCCGATGATTCCGGCGGAGCGAGGTCGAGCACCACCGAGCAGTCCGCATACTGAGGCGAAATCTCCATATTGCCCGCCCTGTCAACTGCAAGCGTGTAGAACTCGTAGTATCCGCCACCCTCGATCGGGAAGAAGGAGAACGAGCCGCCCACGGGGCTCCCGATGTATCGGTCTTCCGACTTGATCCAATCGCCCTGGTTGTAGCGATAATAGAGAAATATGGTCTCAAGCCCGCTTCCCTCATCACTCGAGGAGAACTCAACCCTGAAAGGCGCAAAGTCCCCAGCCGACTCGCACCGAGACATCGATTGAGGCGGCACCGTCTCGTAATAGACTGAAACTCCCGAATCCTCTGTGAGCGATGTAACGTTGCCGGAGTTGTCCTCGCCAACAGCAGCAAGCTGATATGGACCCTCTCCCTGGAGGAAATCGAACGTGAACTCTCCCTCCCGATACAGGGAGAAATAGGTCGTCTTAAACCACCCGCCTGTCTTGAACTTAATCCAAAGCGTAACCTCTTTGACGCCAGAGGTCTCGTCAAAAACACTGTAAGTCACGCTCACAGAGCGCTTGTTGGTCGCCTCTGGACAGATCGTTGTCGCATCAGGAGGGGTAACGTCGGATTTGCAGGTTGCGTCCGGCGACTCTGGCAGCTCTTCTTGGTTACCAGCCCAGTCTGTTGCTTGAGTGTAGAACGAGTACGTGCCATCCTGAGGGGCAACGAAATGGAAGGCGCCTTCAGCACCATAGTATATTACATCGTAATGGAACATTGGCCCGTCGTTCAGCCTATAATACAGGTCAACGCTCCTGACGTAACTCTGCGAGTCCTGAGCCGTGAAGTTGACGTCGAAATATGTGCCCGCAAACTCGACTGTCGAGCAGCTCGAAATGGGCGGCGTGCCATCATAAGAAACGGCAAAGCTGTAGCGAGGAAGAGACTGCCGGTTTCCGGCCTTGTCAACCGCTATGGTGTAGAAGTAATGCCAGCCTTCCCTCTGCGCTGTGTAGATGAACAGCCCACTGGCCTGCTCTAGCGTCGCTACCGGAAATCGCCCGAAATCTGGGTCGTCCTCATGTCGGTGCCACAGCTCAACATAGTCGATCCCGCTCTCGCCGTCGCTCGCCCCATAGGGGAGCCTCATAACCGGCGTGTCGTGCGCCCTGCCGGACCGAGCCGTTATACTGGAGGTTGGCGCCCGGCGATCATAGACCACCGTGCAGTCCGCCTGCTCCGGAAGCGATTCAACAAGGCCAGCATTATTGGCCGCGACAGTGCAGAACTCGAACGTTCCGGGAAAATACGTGGAGTATTCAAAAACGCCATAGCGCTTCGTTGACGACAGACCCGCGTTCTCCCAATCGTCCCCAGGCTGTCTCACGTAGAGCACAACCGAAGCAACACCGCTCTGTAAATCCTCGGCCGAGAAGTGGATCGGAAACGGGCTATGCCTCGTGTACGGAAGAAGAGATTCGTCAGCGAACGCGGCGGAAGTCGGCGCCGAGCCATCGACAACCGGGCCCGAAAACACGCCAAATTCAGGGAGCTTCACGATATTGCCAGACGCCTTCACGAAGTAGAAGTAGTATGTGTGCATGCCCTCAGCAAGATCAACGACCGAGAACGAATACCGCCCGTTGTAACCAGCGCCGGACGCCAGGGTCATCTCGTATGGAATGCCATCAATATATATATAGGCATCCACCAAATAGCCCAGCGGCGAGAGCTCGACGTCGGGGTCGAAATAATAGACAGAGTACTCAAACTCCGTGCCTGTGCCCTCGAATTTAGGAATCGCCGGAAGCCCGGAATGCGGCGCAAGTTCAGGGTCTGACAGGCCAGGATCATGGTTCTCAAGGTAGAGGCTTGCGCCGCCACCCTCCGTGGCAAACCATTTGTTGTCATCCGAATCAACCATTACGCGGTTGACAACGTCATGCGAGGGACCGCTAGTCGCGCGATTGAGCGTCGTCCAGAGTCCGTTGCTGAACACTGACACACCGCCATCGGTCGCAACCCAGACCTTGCCGGCCCCGTCAACCTTCAAATCGTTGACAGCGTTGGAGCCGATCCCGACTCCTGAATAAAGATGCCAGTTGTCTAGTTCATATTTGACCAGCCCGTATTCTGTGCCGAACCAGAAGGCGCTCGCCAGACAGTCTTCACCAACGAAGCTGACCTTATGCCCAAGCGGCCCGAACTGTGCGCCAAACAGATGCCATTCGGCGTAGTCATACTTGGCGGCCCCGAGCGCCGTGCCAGCCCAGAGGTTGAAATCGCTATCAATATAGAGATCCAGAACATCGTCAGACGGGAGGCCTGATGCCGATGATGAGCGGTCATAAGTCCGCCACGAGCTCCCATCAAACTTGCAGACGCCCGCGTCCGTCGCGAGCCACTTGATGCCGTTCCGGTCGATAACAATCGCCCTGACATCGTTACTAGCTATCCCCGAATTGCCAGTGTTATAGCTGAGCGTAACTGCACCGGCGTCAATCACACACACTCCGCTCCCCGTGCCTACCCAGACGCGGCCAACCCTGTCAATTGCAGGATCGCGCACGTCGTTCGAGCAAAGGCCGCCAGCAACATCAAAATTGGTCCAGCCGGCGCCGTCGAACTTGGAAACGCCGCCGCCCGTTGCGAACCACTTGTTGTCGTCAGGGTCGATCAGGACCGAGCGAACGTCATTTGACAGAAGGCCAATAATCGTTGACTGCGTTACCCAGAAACTGCCGCTCGCGTCAATGCTCGCAATCCCGCCAGCTGTGCAGACCCACTTGGTTCCCGCAGAATCGATCGCGATATCCCGAACGTCGTTCGATAAAAGCGCAGAGTTGACCTCCTTGTAAATCGTCCAATCAGCGCCGTCGAACGCCAGAAGGCCACCTTGCCCGCCAAACCAGTGAATACATTTCCCACCAACGCTCTCGACAGCCATCGAGACGAAGCCATCCCCAATCATTGGTTCGTCGGCCGCAATGTGCTGATAGGTTGTCCATCGGTCATCCTTCCTAACAGCGACGCCCTGATCAGTCCCAAACCACACGTCATTTGCGGCGAAATCAATAGCGGAGACGTTGTTGCTTGGCAGGCCGTCAGCGGCAGATATTGCTGACCAAGACCCGCCTGAATCAAGTATGCTGACGCCCTGATCAGTCCCAAACCACTTGTCATGGCCCTCGTCAACGGAGACTGAGTTCACGGTGTCCGATACCAGGCCGCTGTTGGCTACCGTGTAGTTAGTAATAGATGAGGGCAGCACGCCAACGATTACGAAGACGCCGTTATCCTGAGTGCAGACCCACTTGTTCCAGTATTCATCGCCCGCAATCTCCGGATCAGGATCAACGAACTCAACCGCCATTCTGAA
>CAZKNE010000070.1:0-8414 GCA_964554005.1 uncultured bacterium
AGAAGGTCGCATCGGGCACGCCGAATGAACTGGCCACGGCGACCGAGGGTGGCGTAACGATACAGGCGAGGATATATGGTCCTGAGGCGCAGGTGAGGGAGAAGATCGAGGGGATAAGGCATGTAATAGGCTGCCGGGTCCTAGAGAGTCCGCCCGATGGGCCGGTGACTTTCGTGCTCAAGGCGAAGCCAAACGGCGATTTGGGTCAGGAGGTGTTCAAGATGGTGGTTGAGAATGGTTTCAGCCTTTCGGAGCTGAGAACTGAGCGAATAAGTCTTGAGGATGTGTTCCTGCAACTAACAACGAAGGAGAGGAGCGACAAATGAGGAATATAACTGCGGTGTTCCAGAAGGAGCTTCGGTCATATTTCAACTCTCCGATAGCCTATATTGTGCTAGTTCTGTTTGTTGGCTTCTCCAGCTGGCTATTCTTCAGGAGCTTCTTCATGGCGAACCAGGCTTCGATGAGGCTCTACTTCACGATGCTGCCGTGGTTGTTCATGATATTTGCCCCGCTAATAACTATGCGTTTGTGGGCAGAGGAGAAGAAGCTGAACACCCTGGAGCTCCTGATGACGATGCCGCTGAAGGATTGGGAGGCAGTCTTAGGCAAGTTCTTTGCGAGTCTGTTTCTGCTGGCGGTGATACTCCTGCTTTCGCTGCCGCTTGCCCTGTCGGTCTCGGGGTTGGGCAACATGGACTGGGGCCCGGTGATCGGCGGGTATTTGGGCGCGTTTCTGATGGGAGCCGCATATCTCTCGATTGGGCTTTTTATCTCATCCGTTACTCAGAATCAGATCGTGGCGGCGGTTACAGGTTTTTTTGTTTGCTTCGGAATGTGGATTGTGGGTGAGAGCATCGTGGTGTTCATGGCGCCGGCCTCGCTTGCTGGTGTGCTGGAGTTCCTCGGCCTGGGGTCCCACTTCGAGAGCATTGGCCGCGGTGTCATAGATTCTCGCGACATCATCTATTATTTGACGGTCATTGGCTTCTTCCTGTTTCTGAACGTCAAAGGAGTGGAGAGCCGCAAATGGGCATGATGATTGAAGGTTCGAGGAGGCAAAGGTAATGGTTAAACGAACAACGAGCTACGGAGCCAGTGTCGTGATCTCTGTGGTGATAATCTTGGGCATATTGATCGTCTTGAACTGCCTATCGAATCTCTATTTCGCGAGGGCTGACCTCACCGAGGACAAGGAATATACGGTCTCGGCCGCGACAAAATCTGTGTTGGCCGATCTCGAGGACCTCGTCACTATCGAGGCCTATTTCTCCAAGCAGCTGCCCAGCTACGTGATGCCGCTCAAAACTCAGGTGAAAGACCTTCTGGACGAATACAAGGCCTATTCCAAAGGAAAACTCCAGGTTGAGTTCATCGACCCTGGTAGTGACAAGCAGCTCAAACAGAAACTACAGTTCATGGGGATACCGCCGGTTCAGTTGAACGTGATCCAAAAGGACAAGGCAGAGCTCACAACAGTGTATCTTGGGCTTGCCATTCTTTACGAGAACAAGCAAGAGGTCATTCCGGTCATACGAGGCACCGAGAACCTCGAGTATCAGATAACGTCGGGCATCAGGAAGGTAACGATGTCAGAGGTGAAGAGCGTTGGTCTGCTGCCCCTGACGGAAGGGATGAGTATTGATACCACTTTCTCGAAACTAAAGGAGGCGCTTCAGAAGCTCTACGACGTGAAGGTGCTCGACTTCAATAGCCCACGGGGACTGGAGAAGGTCGATACGCTGGTCGTCCTGGGCTCAAAGAAGCTGTCGGATTGGGAGAAGTTTAAGATCGATCAGGCGATAATGGGCGGAGCGAATGCGATCTTTTTGACCGACATGATCGACCGCGTGCAGGGGAAACTTCAGGCAAAGCCGGCCGAGTCAAACGTGAACGACTTGCTGAATAGCTATGGCTTCCAGGTGAACAGCAATCTGGTGCTCGACCGTGTGGCGGCGATGGCGGCGTTCAGCTCGGGTTTCATGTCGTTCAGACTGCCTTATCCGTTTTGGGTCAAGGTCGGTAAAAAGCAGTTGTCCAAGGATAGCCCGTCGGTCGGCCTGCTGTCTGCGGTCGTGTTTCCGTGGACGAGCTCAGTGGAGGTAAAAGGCAAGGAAGGCGCCGGCGTCAAGTATAACGTTCTGGCACGCTCCTCGGACGCATCGTGGCTGCAAACCGGTAAGTTTGACCTGAGCCCCCAGCAACACTTCTCCGAAACTGCCAAAGGCAGCTACGAGCTAGCCGCTGAGGGTACCGGGACCTTTAATAGTCTGTTCGCAGGCAAAGAGGCACCGAAACCTGAGGGAGATGCGGCGCGTCATGCCCAGGAAGAGCAAGAGATCGTTGAGAAGAGCCCACCGGTCAAGATCGTCGTTGCGGGCAACTCGTTCATGGTCAATGACAACTTCCTCGCTCGTTACCGAAAGAACGATCTGTTTGTTGAGAACCTTATCGACGTGATGAACTTGGGCAAGGGGCTTGTCAGCATCAGGACCAGAGGCTCTACCGAGCGTCCACTCGAGGAGGTCTCTGAAGGCGCCAAGCAATGGGTCAAATATGGCAACATGTTCGGCATCCCGATTCTCATCGTGATATTCGGCCTGTCTAGATACTTCATCAGGAAAAAACGGAAGAGGGCTTTGTAAGTGCACACCAAAAAGATAATCGTCCTGCTAGTGATTCTGGTCGTTCTGTCGGCCATTGCCTATGTAGCTTACGAATCGAAAAAACTGCCCGAACGGCCGCCAGCCGACTCACAGCAGGCAAAGCTCTTTCCGTCGCTTAAGGCAAATGACGTGGCACAGATAATCATCAAGTCGCTTGGGAGCGAAGCTCGGCTTGTTCGCGACGACACCGGCACCTGGGTCGTCCCGGACAAGGGCAACTATCCGGCGGATGCGAAGGCAATCGACCGGATGCTTGACGCGGTAACGACGATGGACAAAGGCACGGTGGTGTCTCGTAATCCTGAAAAGCAGTTGCTTTATGAGGTGGACAAGATCAAGGGCACCGAGGTTACTGTTCTGGACAAGCGCGGCAAGGAGCTCGCCCATTTCTTTGTCGGCAAGGCCGGGCAGGATTTCTTCAGCACGAACATCTGCCTCGCCGGCGAGAGCGAGGTGCGTCTCGTTCACAAGATGCTTTCTTATATGTTCAAGCGGCCGGGCGGGGATTGGCGTGAGAAGGGGTTATTTACTGACGCAGACGAGGAAAAGCTCGTCAAGTACACAGTCGTAGGTGCGGAGGGCTCAGCGTCGTTTGCGAAGAGTAAACAGGGCACTTGGAGCACGATCGAGCCTGCGGGCAAGGAAGTTGATCTGGAGGATGTGAGGCGTGCTGTTTCTGGACTTGCCAAGATGCGCATCTCTGGCTTTGCCGAGGATAAGGAGAAGGACAAGTTCGAGCTCGACAAGCCGAAATGGACAATTACCGCAACGGGGGACGACAACAGTCAATACACGCTTAAGATATGTGGCGAACGGAGCAAGGCACAGTCCTTCGTTCAGCGGGTCGGTAAGGACACGGTTTTTTACACAAGCAAGTATCAAGTCGAGAGGCTCACAAAGCCATACAAAGAGGCGCTGGGCATCAAAGAAGAGAAGGCCCCAAAGTCTAAAAGCCTCTCTGGTCTCAAGAAAGGTAGCAAGATGCCGAGAATGTCTCGGAAGAGACCAGCGCACAAGACCAAACAGGGCAAGTCGAAGAAGTAGAGCTGCACAATTGTTATGGCGCCCGACGTGTCGCTCTGCGCCCGTAGGCATCGAGACACGTTAGCACAGGGAGGTAGCGACCATCGAAAGAGCTGGCCGCGCTGCTAGGTTTTATCCGCTCGGCGGCAGGCGGGGTGCATCCTTTCTGCAATATAGGTAGAAGTGATACTTATAGAAGGCATCCAGCATGCCCGGGGCCTCAACTAGTCTGTAGTCGTCGTAAAGGACCTTGTGGTCAAGCAGCATATTCTCGTAGTTATGCTCGCACCAAGTCCGTCCCGTCACATCGACAAGAAGTATGTAGTCAGGCTTGCGGCGAAAGACATACATCGGCTTGAACTTAGCGTGCGCCTTCCCTTTCAGATGGGCAATGTAGCGGTCGGTCAGACCACGCATGTCTATCACACGAACCCCTGAATAATAGGGGATCAGGCCCGCCTCGCCCAGCGCCACGGTGGCATTGGATGGGATTCGCTGGTGCATCATCTTGGCCACAGCATAGTATTCGCGGTTGAAAAGGTCGCGGGATGCAAGCCCGGATGGCTTCGCCGCAATAAGCATAACATCGGCGATATGATAGGCGAATATAGCAATAATGACGAGGACCACCGCAAGCGAGAATCTCCGCTTTACTACCTCGCCTCGGCTCGAGTCGCCAAGCTTTACAAAAAGAACCACTGCCCCAAATTGCGCCATCAGCACCAGAGCCGGCATTATCGGCACGAAGAGCCTGTAGCTGCCCATCCAGTCCCCACCGCAATAGATGATGAATATCGACATGGCCACTAGCTGCCACAGTAGGAACCAATATACCTGCCTCGGCGGTCTCAACGTGGATAGGGCGCGCTTATCCGCATCCCCAATGACGTTCACGTTGCGCCTACGCAGCGCTTTTCCTTTTGAGCTTGTCTGTGTAACTCTCGGCCTCATCAACAATGGCACAAGGCAGAGAAACAGCAGTGGGCCGAGGACCGTCGCAATGCCGAAGCCAAAATATCGAAGCCCATCCGCCAACTGCGCCTCACCTCCTCCCGTGGCCTTCGCGTAGAAGGTGTTGGGGAATATGTCGCCGTAGTAGCAGTATCGCCAGATGATGAACCCGGCGTATGGGACAAGATAGACAGCAAGCCCAGGCAGAAGTAATGACAGCCGGCGACTCTTACGAATGAAGTGCGTAACTGTCGTCAAGAAGGCTGCTGCGAACAGAATCGGTATCTCCGGCCGCGTGAGCGAGGCGAGCAGAAAGAATAGGCCGGTGAGAGCATAAAGCCTTGAATGATTGGGCCCATCGTTTTTCCGGTTGAGAAGGAGACGCAGGTTGAAATGCTGTGCCAGCGCTACCAAGAGCGCGCAGAAACTGGTCTCCAGTCCCCCGACCGTCCAAGCTATGAACTGCGGAGATGTGCAGAGCAGGATTGCAGATAGCATCGTCACCACAAGCGGCAAGTTGTCCCGAGCATCGGTCAGGGAGGCTGTTCTTTGGACAACCACTACACACAGCAGGCCAGACAGCAGGCCGAGCGCCTTGGCCCAGACCAGCAATCCATGAGGGAAGTCAGATAGGCCGGACGCGATGAGAACGGATAGTATCTGCGCAAAGAGGAAGTTGGAGTAGCCCTCAACACGCTCGCCGGGGTTGAACACGATGCCCTCTCCGTGTGCCTCGTTCCTCGCATAGCGGAACGTGATGAATGCGTCGTCGGTTGTGGCGTTCAGCAGGTGGATTGCGCAAAGGGCGAAGAAGATGAGCAATAGCACTAAAGTCATCTGCCTTAGCTGCTGGCCTATCACCCTAAAACCCTCCGCTGCACGTCTTTTGACGTTCTCCTAACCCAAAGCCGGCGCTCAAAGGCGATGTCGCAAAGCCAGCAGCTCGCAGAAGAATAGCTGCCCATTCGTCAACTAAGCGATCCCCATACTGCAAGCACTATGGAGGCCGGACGGTTGTGGCCCGAGCCTATGCACGAGTCGCGAAGAAATCCCGGTCCGACTCGTGCAATGAAAGGATTCTGGGTCCGTTCGGGGTGATGGCGATTGCATGTTCAAACTGTGCTGAAAGTCGCCCGTCTGCGGTTACAGCTGTCCATTGGTCCTTCTTGATCTTCAGCCTATAAGTTCCCTCGTTTACCATAGGCTCGATACAAATGACCATCCCAACCTGAATTGGCAGCCCGTGGCCTTTTCGCCCATAATGCGGCACCTGTGGGTCCTCGTGCAGCGACCGGCCGAGGCCGTGCCCAACGAAGTCTCGGACAACCGAGAACCCATGCGATTCGACATAGCTCTGAATTGCGTGTCCGATATCCCCCAGGGTGTTTCCCGGCTGTGCGGCCTCGATCGCTAACTTGAGAGCCATCTTGGTTACATTGAACAGTCGTTTAGCCTTAGGTTTGGGTTTGCCCACCAAAACTGAAATCGCTGTGTCGCCGTGAAAGCCGTTTTTGAGAACGCCGATGTCGAGCTTGAGCAGGTCTCCAGCTTTCAATCTTCGATCGGAGGGGATGCCGTGGACGATCTCTTCATTGATGCTTGTCGTGATCGAGGCTGGGAACGGCGAGACGCCTGCCATCGAATAACCCTTGAACGACGGTGTCGCGCCGTTCTCGATGATGAGCTGCTCTGCCATTTCATCGAGCGCTTTGGTCGTGACGCCAGGCTTTGCGGCGAGGCTTAATTCGTGTAGGACATGTGCCGCGATCTGACCCGAATGCCAGAGAGCATCGATTTCTCTGGCGCTTTTGAGCTCTATCATTTCAGTTCGATACCGGTCGTTGTGCTAGTCGGTGATATCGACAAGTCGGCGATACTTGGGATCAAAACCAATCGCCACGGGGGAGCTCAGCCTCTTTCCCATCGAGTTCTTCTGAAACATCACCATGAGCCTGTCGATGGGAAACTTGCTGGCGCTGATCTCGCCAATTGGTGAATATGCTACATGATGCAGGCTGAGTATTATCGTCGCGTATGGCTCCACGCGCAACGAGACCGAAAGCGGCACTTCGGCAAGGTCCCCTCCCTCGGACCTAACCCGCTCAACCCAGGGTGTGTTTGTTACGAGCAGAGGAGCTTTGACGCGCTTGGCAGCGTCAAGGAGGTCTCTGGCTGCCGAGCCTAACTGCGTCTCGGTCTCGATCGGCGAAGTCTTGTCCCAAGCCAGCATCCCAAGACTATCGACAACGATCAGGCCGATCGGCACGTTCTCCGACATCATATGGCATATCTCCTGGATGTCCGAGGCGGTATAACGTGTATGGAACGGCTCCTCAAGCACAACCAACTTGTCTCTATACTTAGTGAACTCCTCGACCGCGTTGAGATATTTCTGATAGTTGCTGCCTCCAGCCTCCATCTGCTTCTCGACGATCTGCTCGTGAGGTATCTCAAACTCGTTGGATATCAGCATGTTGAAGACGGCCATGCGAGAGTTCTCAAAGCTAAAAAACAATATGGACTGATCGTAGCTTCTGAGAAAATGTGAAATGAGATGGATGCAGAACGTAGTCTTGCCAGCGCCGGGCAATCCGGACACAAGCGTCATCTCGCCAGAACGCAACGACATGCACTCGTCAAGCTTCGTCAACCCCGTCTTTAGCCCTGCCTTTGAGGCCTCGTATGCGTCCACGACATCCCTCGGGTTGTAGAAGGAGCGCATCAGCTCGTCCTCGGACACCGTCATAACTGAGACCTCTTCAAGGTCCTCAGTGTTGAGCGACCAAGAGAACCCCATATCCAGATCGTCCTTGCGCTTCGTCTCTAGCTGGTCGATAACGTTGTGCACCAGATTCTCCGTGCTCTCACCTGATGCTGTCTTCTCCAGCTGCTCCAGCACTATGCACCAAAAATGCGGGTCCCACTTGATCTTGTCGCCAACCTCGTAAACGAACTCCTTGCCGTCAGCCTCAGCTAGGTTCAGGCTCGCCTTGGCCGCTGCACGTCTTGCCTCGGCGAGGCCGCCCTCCTTGGTAAGGTCGAACTTCGAGCTCAGCTCCTTGCCAAGCCAGCGGCCAATCGAATAGAGCCCCGAACGGCTCACCATGCACTTGTCAAAATAGTCATAACCACGACTCTTGACCAGGTCCCTCAGGTCCTTCACACCATCGGGCAGCGGCATCACGTCCGCCTTAACGCCGAGCTCGCAAATGATCGATGCGAAATCAGCCGTCAACGAACGACCCTCAGGGGTAGTCGGGGTTGCGAAAATGAAGTGCTCCGCTCCGAGCCTCCGCAAAGACTCGAGCTTCTCTCTCGTAGGCTGAAGCCCAATCCCTAACGAGAGCATCTGCTTGAATATCTTGAATGTCTTGTTGGTCTCATGTTGTATCGAGATCGTATCCACCTCTGAGGCCGCAAGCCAGGCGCTTCGCTCGCCAGCTATCATCGGCGTCGCCTGCTCAAACCCAAACAGCGAGACCCTCTGGAGGTCCTCAGTGAAACCTGGCATCGGCATCCTGTTTCCTGGATTCGCCGGTTCTGTGCCGATGAACCCTGTGATATTGCCCAAGGCGTCCTCAAAGCCATAAAGAAACGGGTATTGGGACTCGAGCTCATCCGAAAACACCCCAGCCGCCTCGACAAAGTCCTTACGAATACCCATCTTCTCAAGATGCGCTCGAATATCGCTCGACTTCGTGTATATCCCTACGGGGAACGCCATCAGCGCCCGATCGGTCATCCCCATCTCTCTGAAATAGCCTTTCGCAGCAG
>CAZKNE010000071.1:0-8408 GCA_964554005.1 uncultured bacterium
TGGATAAGCTGGCTGAGGAGGGCGTTGAGGATCCTCGTATTTACGGGGAACTCTTACAACGAAAGCAGAGCATTGAGTCTCGCCTCAAGGCCTTAGACGACCGGCGAAGGGAGTCGCATTCACTGAGGAGCCAGGCAGATGCTTGTCTCGGGCAGCTTGTGGTGATGCGGCATCTGCTAACGAAGAAGAGAGCCGACTTCCTTTCACAGACCATTAAGGGGAGTCAATACGTCCACATTCAGGTACTGCCATACCAGGCTCGCGAGGAGGTCGAAAGCAAGTTCCGTGAGATCATCCAGCGAGAAGACGGGCGATTCAAGTATGATATCGACGGGCTTCTGAGGAGCTTGTATTCGGACAAGCTGGACGTAAGGGACCTTGAGGCTAAACTTGGAGGGATCAAACGCAAAGTCCGCGACATTGCGGAAGGGAACACTGACCCGGGGAGTCTCCAGGACAGACGCTTCGCCGCTCATCTCGCCAAGCTTCCGCCGGAACTGCTGGACCGCCTCGACCTGTGGTTCCCGGAGGACAGCCTTAAGGTTGAATACTACAGGGAAGCCGGTGGATCGAGACCCACTTCGATTGACCAGGGGTCTCCCGGGCAGAAGTCCGCTGCGCTTCTCGCGTTTCTGCTTTCCTATGGCAAGGAGCCTCTTGTTCTGGACCAGCCAGAAGACGATTTGGATAACCGCCTCATTTACGATCTGATCGTCACGCAGCTGCGGGAAATCAAGCGTCGCCGTCAGGTGATAGTGGTGACACATAACGCCAACATCGTCGTTAATGGGGACGCGGAGCTTGTGATCGCTCTAGAGGCAAAGGGTGGGCGGACTCATCGAGAGTGCTGCGGCATTCTGCAGGAAAAGAAGGTCAGAGACACGATCTGCGACGTGATGGAGGGTGGGAAGGCAGCCTTTGAAAAGCTATATCGTCGAATGACTTCTGAGGATCGCCATGTTTGACAGCCCAGAAGAGCTACTGCGGAAGATTCGCCTCGGCGAGGATACTTCCCTGGAATACAAGGCTGTTCAGTTCCAGGGCGGGAAAATCAGAGGTCCAAAACGGGATGACCTAGCTGACGAGATTGCAGCCATGGCGAACACAGCGGACGGCGTGCTAGTCCTCGGCGTGGACGACAAGTCCAGGGATATCCTTGGCATTCCCTTGGAGCGACTGGAGCTTGTTGGAAGATACATCTTTGAGATCTGCAACGACAGCATCAAACCTCCCGTCGCGTTCCGCACATTTCGCATGGAGCTGCCCGATAGCATGGGAACGCTTAGGGCCATTCTCAAGGTGGAGATTCCGCGCAGCTTATTTGTGCACAAAAGCCCGAGCGGTTACTTCCATAGACAAGGAAGTTTGAAGCGAGAACTCCCGACCGATCTCCTTTTCCGTCTCTCTCAACAGAGAAGTCAGGCGGGCATCATTCATTTCGATGAGCGGGTGGTCCAAAATACCACAATCAGCGATCTGAACGCAGAGCTTCGACAACGATTCCTAGGCACGACACCTGACGAAGAGGCCGTTACGCTACGGAAACTGCGACTTCTTACCACGGATGACTCTGGTCATGAGCGAGTAAGCGTTGCGGGCATTCTGATGTGCGCGAGTCACCCTGAAAAATGGCACCCAGGGGCATTCATTCAGGCTGTCCGCTACCGCGGCATACGGCAGGACTCGAACTATCAGATGGATGCATCGGACATTACTGGACCTCTCGACAAACAGGTGCAGACGGCTCTCGCCTTTGTGGGCAGAAACATGACGGTAATGGCGAGAAAAGAGCCGGCACGGATTGAGACGCCTCAGTTCAGCATGAGGGCGGTGTTCGAAGCACTGGTAAACGCTGTCGCTCATCGCGATTACTCTGTCTATGGATCGAAGATCAGATTGTTCATGTTCGACGATCGCCTTGAGCTTTACTCCCCGGGCGCGCTTCCCAACACCGTGACGATCGAAAGCATGGCGCTGCGCCAGTCAACTCGGAACGAGCTTATTACGACGCTACTCGCGAAGTGTCCAATAGAGGACCCGTCAGGCCAGCTAATGCGACGCTTCTTGATGGAGAAACGAGGCGACGGCGTGCCGGTCATTCTGGAAGAAAGCCGGCGGCTTTCAGGACGGGAACCCAGCTATCGGCTGATTGATGATGCCGAACTGCTCTTGACGATTTATTCGGCCCCGATGCTGAGGAAAGAGGAGGATGCTATCTGACTGATTCCGTAGTCCGGCGAGTGGCACTACCGCCCCGAGCATCGGCAGCTCTGCCGGGTCATCGAGGCGGAGACGTCGTGGGGAGAGACGGTCTGTCGCGTGTGGCTTCCTGAGCTCGATGCGGTGCGGATGATGCAGGAGCCGGGCCCGGATGAGTGGGAGCCTTCTTTTAAGAGCAGGAGGAAATCACGGTGAGATGCACCGTTTGTGGGTCTGAAATGGTCAGCACCAAGACTGACCTTCCATTCAAGGTAGGGCAATCGTCTATTGTCATCATCAAGGAACTGCCGGTTCAATCCTGCACGAGATGCCGGGAGTTCGCCCTGGAAGACCCCATCATGCAGAAGGTTGATAGGATACTGGCCTCCGTTGACGAGTCACTGGAGCTTGAGGTCGTTCACTTCGCCGCTTGACCGGTGCTGTCAAACACCTTTGTGGAGCTAGCAGGCGGGCGGTCAAAAAACCTCGACCTCGATCTGCTGGACGCCGACGAGGCGAGGTCGGTCATCGGCCTGAGCCGCTGGGTTCGGTCGTTAGGATACGTCTTTCAGGTTTTTGCTTTCCCAATCTGCGCAATCTGTGTAATCTGCGGACAAATGAGGAGGCGAGCGTGAACTATCACGGGATAGCCATACCGCGAGATAGGATCGCGGAGTTCTGCCGCAAGTGGAAGGTTACCGGTCTTAGGAATCCTTTTCGCCGGCATGAGATACTGAAGCACAGAAAGGTGGTCTATGCGGCCTGAAAAGGCGGATATTGCTTACCTGTGGGACATGCTCGATGCCGCAAGGGCGGCAGCTTGATCTTCCACGTTTTTGATATCAGAGATATTAGCTATGGGGATTTCGCCATGCAAGGACGATCTGATTGAGACCGGAACTTGACGTAAAGGAAGTTGTTGATTCCACGATACTATATATGGTATCACTCTGCTGGTTGGTTCTGGGGTGTTTCCCAGATTGAGATTGCCAACGAGCTGTGAAGGCCATTTATGGGCAAACTAAAGAAGGCAAGAGTCCGCATCGAGTGGATGCGGCGCAATAAGGGAAGCGTTAAGTGGAGGCATGTTACAGAACTTCTAGGATGGCTGGGCTTCCAAAATCCATACACAGATGGTTCTCACCATCATTGGGTGCATCCTGCCCTCGGGAGCGAGGAGAACCCTCTGATATTGGTTAGACCTCATGGCAAACAGAAGGAACCAAGCATGTCCAGATGCGATGTGAAAGCTTGCATTGAGGCTGCCGAGGATGTTCTAGAGTTGTTGGAGGAGGAGGTTTAAGGCATGAAGGATGCAGATGTTGCTTTGAGGAAACACGCTCGTGAGCTTGCGAAGCGTAGTTACGCCTTTCTCGTCAGAGAATCTGAAGGCGAGTATGAGATTACTTTCCCCGAGTTAAGGGGTTGTCGCACTTCGGGGAAAACCCTGAAGGAAGCTCTAGGGAACATCGAAGAGGCGAAGGCTGCATGGATAGGTGGAACGCTCATCTGTGGAGGGACTATTCCCGAACGATCCAGTAGTCTCGATTTCTCGGGTAGGTTTGTGCTCAGATGCAGCAGGAGCCTCCACAAGGCTCTTTCACAGACGGCAGCTCTTGAGGGTGTGAGTTTGAATCAGTTCGTTGTCCAGGCGCTCAGCGAGAAGGTCGGCTATGAGCAAAGCAGAAAGCTATACCAAAGGGCGTTGGATGATATCAAAGCTATGAGTTTTCGCGCGGAAGTTGTTGGCTACTGGCCACCCCTGAAACTTGATGTCTCGATGAGAACTGCGCAGGAGCCCGAGGCGATAAGGGAGGTTGCATGACATGTCCAGCAAATCTATAAGGGGAGGTTCTAATCCGCGAAAGGCTGCACCAACTACCCCGGATTCCAAGAAATATGCTCAATTGATCTGTGGTTTGCAGATCGTTGATGTCCATTTTCGCGAGGGCTCATTCCGGTTTTCTGGGAAGCTTCGGACTATGGAGAAACCACCTCCCCTATCCATGAACATGGAGGCCAAATACAATGCTCTTGGCCCTAGCGCTTTTGAGGCGGTTCAAGTCTTTGCGTTGAAGGGCAGTGTCAAACCGAAAGCTAGGCTTCTGGTGAGCGTGAAATGCGAGCTTGTTGTGGTTTACAGGACCGATGTGGAGATGACCCCAGAACTGTTCGATGCGTTCAAGGATTCTACGCTGATTCTCAATACTTGGCCATATCTGCGTGAGTTCGTTCACAACTGCACAGTCAGAGCTGGTCTGCCGCCTCTGGTTTTGCCTTTGGCCAAATTCTTGCCCCAGTCCTGATCACGGTCCTACGTTTGTTCGGAATGTCCTTTGGATTGAGAATCGTTTGGCGTTTATGGAGCTATGTTGGAACGGGGCCAATTCTACAATGAGGATTGCATCGAGGGCTGCACGAGGCATGTCCCCGATGGCACGGTTGACCTGATAATCACTGACCCGCCTTATGGGATAGACGGTGATAAGCTCCACCAGCACTACAACCGCAAGGAGGGATTTGTTCTTGATGGCTACATCGAGGTTCCGGCCGATGAATACGCTGACTTCAGCCTGCGGTGGATAGAGCAGGCGGCGAGGATTCTTAGGCCGGGCGGCTCAATCTACATCGTGTCGGGCTACACCAACCTGCTCCACGTCCTGAACGCGCTGCGTGCCACCTGCATGGAAGAGGTCAACCATATTATATGGAAATACAATTTTGGGGTCTATACTAAGCGAAAATATATTTCGTCGCACTACCACATCATGTACTACACAAAGCCCGGCGGCCGTGTAACCTTCAACACCTACTGCCGATATGGCGCTGACGAGCGTGATGACAACGGCTCCGAGAACTACCGGGACAGGGAAGACGTCTGGATAATCAACAGGGAATACAAGCCCGGCCAGCGAAAGAACAAGAACGAGCTTCCCAAGCAGCTGCTCATCAAGCTCATCCAATACAGCAGCAACGAGGGCGATCTTGTTTGCGACCTTTTTTTGGGCAGCTTCTCCACCGCGAAGGTTGCCATCGGCCTCAACAGGCGGGCCATCGGATTCGAGAAGAGCAAGGTGGCGTTCGACTATCAGATCGGCCAAATGGAGAAGATCAGGCCGGGCTACCTACTTGGGGGTTTGAGAAGGCCTCAGCAGAGCCAATTGCTCAATCAGGGTAAGCCCTGGACTGAGGCGGAGAAGGAGCGGCTGTGGCGGCGCTATTTGAGGCTAATTCAGGTTCATCGGACGCAGAAGAGGGTCATCGAGCTCCTCTGCGATGAGTTTGGCCGCGGCAGGTTCGCGCTGGCGAAAGTTATCCAGCAGATGCGCGAGAAGAAACACTCGTGATTTGGGACAAGGGACAGTTGGCTATCTGTTTGAGTAAATTGGTTCGTGTGTTTGCACACGTTCCTAGTTTTCTACTTCCCAAATCCGTGCGGTCCTCGTAATCTGTGGGGAAATGAGGAGGCGAGCATGAAATATCATGGAATAGACATACCACGGGACAGGATAGCCGCGTTCTGCCGTAAGCATCACATCCTGAAGCTCTCTTTTTTTGGCTCCCTTCTGCGGGATGATTTCGGCCCTGATAGCGACATTGATGTTTTGGTGGAGTTTGAGCCGGGGCACACTCCGGGGCTTGCGTTCTTTAAAATGCAGGTCCAGCTTTCCAAGATACTCGGGCGCGACGTTGATTTGAACACATCCGGATTCCTTAGCGATTACTTCCGTGAGGAGATACTAGCCGAGGCGCAGGACCAATATGTCTCATCATGAAGACGTTATTCGGTTGCGGCACATGTTGGACCATGCCCGGGAGGCGCTCGCCATGGCGAGAGGCAGAACGCGCTCCGAGCTCGATACTGACCGCCAATTGAATCTCTCCTTGGTGCGCCTGCTGGAGATCATAGGCGAAGCGGCGGGTCGTATAGGCAGTGAGTGCCGGGGCCAGTATCCGCAGATCCCTTGGCCTGAGGTAATTACGCTTCGCAACCGTCTCATTCATGGATATGACAAGGTTGACTTTGACATCCTCTGGGAGATTGTGACGAACGACCTGCCGCCGCTCATCGCGAATCTGGAGAAGATACTCGGCGCAGGGGACTAAGCGAGGAAAGTTTCTGCCTTGCCTTTGATATAGGCCGCGCGCATTTCAGATTCTGCGTAATCTGCGGATATATCTCTGTGTATCAGCCCGGATACATGGGGGACATCTTGCGGAGCTCCTCGATGATGGGCGGGAGCTGCTCGAGGACGTAGTCCACGTCCGCCTCGGTGTTCATGCGGCCGAGGCTGAACCTGATGGCGCCGTGCACCTGCTGCGGCTCAATACCCATCGCTGTCAGAACAGGAGAGGGCTCCAGCGACTCGGATGAGCACGCCGAGCCTGTCGATACGCACACACCTTTTTCGCTTAATCGCAGCAGGATCGACTCGCCCTCGAGATACTCGAAGCGGATGTTGCTCGTGGAGCAGAGCCGCTTCGTTGAATGCCCATTCACCGTGGTGTTGGGAATGCTATCTAAGATGCCCTTCTCGAGCCGGTCGCGCAGCTTGGCGGTCTTTGCAGGCTGCGTGTCGAGCTCGGCCGCGCAGATCTTGCAGCCTTCCCCAAGCGCCACGATGCCAACCACATTCTCGGTCCCCGCCCTTCTGCCTCGTTCCTGGTGGCCGCCATGGATGAGGCGCCGGACTCGCGCGCCGGACTTGATGTAATGTGCCCCGCAGCCCTGCAAGGCATAGACCTTGTGGCCCGAGATAGCCATCATGTCCACACCGAGTTCCTTCACGTAGAGCGGCACCTTGCCGAGGCTCTGCACGGCGTCCGTGTGCATCGTGATGCTCGATTCACGTGCGATCTTAGCAATCTCGGCTATCGGCTGGAGCGTCCCAACCTCGTTGTTGGAGTGCATAATCGTTATCAGAACGGTCTCAGCTCGTATCGCCCGCCTCACGTCGTCGGGATCGACCATCCCGTATTGATCAACTGGCAGATACGTTATGTCCGTGCCTAGCTTCGCCAAGAACCTACAACTGTTGCGGACCGCCTCGTGCTCAACGCTGGAGGTTATGATGTGCTTTTTCTCCTTCGTGGAGTCGCGATAGGCACCCTTGATCGCCCAGTTGTCGGCCTCAGTCCCGCCGGCGGTGAAGAATATCTCCTCAGCTTTTGCACCGATGGTTTTAGCTACTTGCAGTCTGGCCTTGTCCAGTGCGGTCTTCACTGGCACGCCAGCCGCGTGGAGCGATGACGGGTTGCCGAAGAGCTCTCCGAGATAAGGAAGAGTTGCATCCCTTACCCTGGGATCGACCGGGGTCGTTGCGTTGTTGTCCATGTACACAATTCTCATTTGCGTCTCCTTGACGGTAAATCGACCTTCGTCCATACTATAATCGCGGGTAACGTCCTGATCTGACCTTAGCATGTTGAGAGCAATTGGCAACATCGATTCTGGAGGATGATAATGGGCAGGAGTATCAGCAGACTGGTCGTTGTGGGGGCCTCTGCCGGGGGCTTAAGCGCTGCAAGCCGGGCGAGGCGCATCAACCCCGGGCTCGAGATTGTGGTTTTTGAGAAGACTGAGCACGTTTCAGTTGAGTTCTGCGAGCTGCCTTATCTCATCGCCGGTTACATCAAGGACAGGGGCGAGGTGATTGCTGTCTCCCTTAAGAACCTGCGGGAAAGGCGCAACCTCGATGTTCGGGTCAGGCACGATGTGCTCGGTATCAATCCGACCGCCAAGACGGTTACCTACAGGGACCTGGAATCAGACAAAGAGCAGGAGATAGCATACGACCGATTGGTGTTGAGCCCTGGCGCCTCGCCTATCAGGCCGCCGATTTCGGGCCTTTCTGCGCCGAACGTTTTCGTGCTTCACTCGCTTGCTGATGCGGACGCGATAATGGATTACATAAAGGAACGGGGCCCGAAGAATGCGGTCATCGTTGGGGGCGGTTACATCGGTCTTGAGATGGCCGAGTCGCTATCGCGGAACGAGCTTTCGGTAACGATTGTCGAGATGCTGCCGAACGTTCTGGGCACGATGGACGATGAGCTCACATCGCTGGTTGAGGCGCATCTTGAGAAGCAGGGAGTAACGTTGGCTCTTTCGTCGCCGCTTGAGAAGGTGGTGCTTGGAGAGGATGGATACGCGTGCGCGGTCGTGGCAGGGGGCAAGCAGTATCCCGCTGACATGGTCTTCTTGGCGC
>CAZKNE010000072.1:0-8391 GCA_964554005.1 uncultured bacterium
CGATCTCATATATGGCCGGGAGGTCCCGGTCGCGGAACTTGCGGATCGAGAACTCGTCTGCTTTCTCACGCACCACGGGCACACCTGTCAGGTCGAGCTGTTAGAATTGACTCAGCAACTTCTCTTTAGCGAGCTCAGCGTTTGATTTTCTCAGGTATCTGGGCCTGATCTGCGATGGGTCCACGCCTCCTCGCTCGGTTGCCGTCTGGGCCACGAGGCGCGCTGCGCATATTCCACGAGGCTGGGAGAGGTGGACTGGCGCTATGACGTATTCGGCCTTCATACCATTCGTGATGGTCTGGGCATAGACATTCGCCCCGTCTCCGAGGAATATGGTTTTCTTTTCAGAGGCGAGGCTGACGATCTCGGCTGGCCGAACGGCCTGCTCGGGCGCCTCTAGCAGGAGCTTGGTGCCGTCAAATCTGAACAGAGCAGTGAAGACCTCACCCATCTTAGCGTCGATCATCGGGCAGACGAGGTCGGGGCTGCCGGCGTAATTGTGTGCTAGGGCCTCGAGCGAGCTGAAGGGAGTGAGCATCTTGTCCTGAGCCATCGCCAAGCCTTGCATGATGCTGATGCCTATGCGAAGTCCTGTGAAGGAGCCGGGCCCGATCGACACGGCGAGGATATCGACCTCTGATAGCGCCCAGTCGAGCGCGCTAAGCAGGTGATCGATGCTGCCCAACAGGCGCTGCGAGTGCGTCTGGCTGAGCGAGAGATTGGTCTCGCCTGCGGCCCCGGAAGCGGTGTCCAAGAAGCCGACGGCACCGACCTGGGTTGAGGTGTCAACGGTGAGGATTCTCATTTCATTGCCGAGGCGAGTTCAAGCCAAGAAACTTCGGGCGGGTCCAATTCGCCGTCCCAGGGGTGCCGTGTTGCACGTGCATTCCCCTGCCTCAAGAACCCGCCCGAGAACTTGAATGTTCACCAACGAGGGACTAATTCTCGAAGTCGTCTATCTGCGCCCTCTGGAGCTTGCCGCTGAAATCTACATAGACGGCCTTCCACTCGCAGAAAACGTCAATCGCGGCGATTCCGGCCTCCCGATGGCCGTTGCCAGTGCCCTTGGTGCCTCCGAAGGGGAGCTGTATCTCGGCGCCGATGGTCGGTGCGTTGACGTAGAACAGGCCCGTGTGGACATTTTGCATCGCGACGAAGGCCTTATTGACGTCCTGCGTGTATATCGCGCCGGAGAGGCCATACTCCGTGTCGTTGCAGATGTCGATCGCCTCGTCAAGGTCTTCGACTACGATTATTGAGATGACTGGCCCAAATATCTCATCTTTCGCGATTCTCATGTTGCGCTTCACGTTGTAGAAGATCGTTGGCTTGTAGAAACTGCCCTTCTCACAGCCCGGCCCCGTGTATCGCTCGCCGCCGGTCAAAAGCTGGGCTCCCTCGGCCTTGCCGATCTCGACGTAGGAATGAACTGTTTTGAGCTGGCCTTCGCTCACGAGTGGGCCAACATCAACGTTCGGGTCGAGACCTGAGCCAAGCTTCAATTTCTCGGCCTGTGCCACATATCGTTCAGCAAACTGCTGAGCGACCCCTTTGTGAACTATTATCCTGCTAGTCGCAGTGCATCGCTGCCCCGTCGTGCCAAAACCGCCCCACAGGGCGCCCTCGAGCGCTAGGTCAAGCCTTGCATCGTCCATCACCATGATCGCGTTCTTGCCGCCCATCTCGAGGCAGACGCGTTTTCTGTGTTTGGCCGCAGATACGCTGAGAGCGGTTCCTATCTTCGTTGAGCCCGTGAAGGAAATCAGGTTGACCTCTTTATGGGTAACTATGTCATCACCGATCTCGGCGCCGGAGCCTGTAACGACGTTGAAGACGCCTGCCAGAAGCCCGGCCTCCTCAAAGACCTCGGCCAGATGGATAACCGAGAGCGGGGTGAGTGTTGCGGGCTTTATCACAACAGCGTTGCCCAACACAATGGCAGGAAGCGACTTCCAGGTCGGGATCGCAACCGGGAAGTTCCAGGGCGTTATCGCAGCCACAACGCCGACAGGCATCCTGACCGACATTGCGAACTTGTTGGGCATCTCTGCGGGAACGGTCTGCCCGAAGGACCTTCGCCCCTCGCCGGCCGCGTAAAAGGCCATGTCGATCCCCTCCTGAACATCGCCCCTGGTCTCTGCTATGACCTTGCCCATCTCCCGAGTCATGTCCCGTGCGATCTCCTCCTTACGGCGCTTGAGTATGTCAGCGACCCGAAACATCAGCTCCCCACGCTTAGGCGCTGGTACAAGCGCCCACTTCCTCTGTGCCGCACGTGCCGCCCTCATCGCGCGATCGACGTCATCAGCGTTCGACTTCTGATGAATGGCAATCAGCTCGTCAGGGTTTGCGGGATTTCGGTTCTCGTATGTCCTGCCCGAGGCGCTGTCTGTCCACTCCCCGTTTATGTAGTTCTTGCACTCAACCGTCATATCAGACCTCCAAATGTCTTTCGATTGTTATGGCGACAGAAGAAACATTAACCAGCCGACAGCAATGGAGCCAACAGCCATCATGCCAAAGTACTTCGCCGCTCGCTTGAAAATCTTCGCTGGGTCGTTGGTCGCGGTTGTAGCCACAACTGTGGATATTGCGAATGAAAGGTATATGAGACAGAGAAAATGCGTCATTTTTGTAACTATTGTCCTTTATTTGAGCGAGCGCTCTGTTTCCTGGCTCTTCTCTTGGCCTTTTTCTCCCTCTGGGCCTGGAGCCGGGCCGCCTCGGCAGCGTCGTAATCGTAGCCGATCGAACAGCGATAAGCATCGATGGCCGTCAGGATGTTGAAAAGTCCGGCGCTCAACAAAAAGGCGATGCCGATCTCAAACGTTGGCTGGTCAATCTGGCCCTTCGCGAGGTCGAAACCGACTGCGATGAAATAGAGTATTCCGTTCCCCAATCCCGCCAGGGACCCGATGCAGTTGATCAGCGTTTCGGACCCGCTCTGGCCCTTCTCGAACGTGAAGAGCTTCCCCTCAAGGTGAACGCCGAGAACGAACGTTAGGACAATGATGCTGGCCAAGAGCAGGGCTTTCTTTCTCCGCCGAAGATAGAAATGTCCCGCCCCGGGCACCAAGATAGCAAGGAAAAAGACCCCTGCTGCCGCTGCCTTGCTAGAAACAAACCTCGCAGATGCTGCTTCCCAATCTCTCATATCAATCTCTGGAACTTTGTGACCTCAATCGCCCGCGCTCAGGATTCTGTCAAACCTGGGATCGTCTCGGATACTATCAAAATCCTTCTGCTCTCGTATAGACTCAACAATGTCCTTGGTCATATACCTCCGTCCGCGCCTCAGCCATTTGAGCGCGCTATCGGCATCCCCCTTCAGGGCATAGACGCAGGCCAGGTTGAAGTATGGCAAATAGGAGTTCGTGCCAATGCGGACAGCCTCCTTGAAGTGGTCGGCGGCGTCATCATATTTGGCCTGCCGCTTGTAGATGAACCCGAGGTTGTTGTGGGCTTGAGTGTTGTGCGGCATTATCTTGAGAGTCTTCTTAAAGAACATCTCTGCGTTTGCGAGGTCGCCCTTGAACATGAACGCGTTCCCAAGATAGATGGTCGCGTCCGGGTTACGATCGTCAATAGCAAGCGCTCTCTCAAGCGAGGCTGTCGCCTCCTCGAACCTCTTGAGCTTGTAGTAGAGAAGTCCGAGCCTCGTCAGGAACGTGGCGCTACTGGGGCGCAGCGTTATAGCTCTTTGCATCGCTGATACCGCCTGGTCTGCCATCCCGGCTCGCTGGAAGTAGATGGAGAGGTTGTTCATCAAGCTCGCGCTCTCAAAACCGAGGTGCTGTGCCTCCTCAAAGTGTAACCTTGCAGCGGCGAGGTCGCCCTGAAGCTGACATTGGTGTCCCCAAAGAAGAAAATACTTGGCCCGCGACTCCCGCGTCCAGCTGTCGATGTAGATGTCCTTCTCGGGCTCAGCCAGGAAGTTGGAATAGAGCCGTTGAAAATCGATAGTCCCCGTAAGCGGTTCGGTGAGGAAGGCCTCGAGCAGTATGCCGAAGAGCTTGATGTTAATGGCCGGCACCGAGGGATACTCCGCATAAAACACGGGCGCATCGCGCGAGTTTTCTATAATTCGCATCTCACGGTTGTAGGATGCTTGTGGGTCATTTTGGTCAAAATACTCTATAACTCGCCATTTCCTATCGTAAAGATTCACGTCAGGTCGCCGACCCTCCACGAATTTGAGGTAATAAAGCGGGAACAGTGCCGTGTCGGTCTCGCCGAAGAACGTGGAGCCAAGCGGCATCGTTCTGAGAAGGTTCAGTCCGTGCCAGTAGGCGTAGTAGCTCCTCGAGCTGTCGCACCTGTGGTAGTTCGAGGCCAAGAGACTGATCGGCAGGACGATGAGCAGGACCGAGACCGCAAGCGCAAGCTTTCGCCGAGTGGCAGTTTGGCTCGCTTTTGGGCGTCCAGCGAGGATGAGGACGAGTTCGGCGGCGCCAAGCCCGGCTAGGACTGCGGCCGCCATGTAGGCTGGCAGGCAATAGGCCCGATCCAGATATGTCCCCTCGCCATATAGAAGCGCGACGAGCAGCGCCCCGAGTGCAGTCAGAACGAGAAAGAACGTTCGGCCGCGACTCCTGAACAGCCCTGTAACAAGGCCTATCAGCGCAAGCACCACTCCCGCGATGCCAAGCTCCCTCACAATCGAGCCGAGGAAGGCCTCAGTAACGGTTATATGCTCGCTGAATGAGCGCGATGCCTCCTTGAACTTGTAGTCGCGCTCCGAGATGTGCTGCCAAAATCGCTCGGATATTAATGGGTTGCCCCAGTTGATCGAGGGCTTTGTAGAGGCGCGGACGGGTAGGTATAGATAGACCAGAAGCCCCGCCAGGAGGAACAGCATCGCGGCGATGGCCACGCCCCGTCTGCGGAGGAGATGGCCGATGCGCCGCGGGTGCGAAAGGAGCAGCGCAGCTGGGATGAGGGCTAGGGTTATGTGGTTGCACAGCCCCAGCCCAAAGACAAAGAAGAAAAGAGCCGCCGTTCTCCGAATAGGGCGGCCGCTACTCGGAAGGATGAAGGATGAAGGATGAAGGATGAAGGCGGAGCTGCTATCGTTCCGCCTGGCTGCAGATTGTGAGGTTGCCGACATCGGCCCGAGCACACGAAACGCTAGCAGCATCAGAAGCGCCGCGAGCATCAAGTTCAGGGCATAGACGGTTGACTGGGTCGCCTGGAGCCAGAACGTCTGCGAGAAGGCAAGTAGTCCGGCCGCGACGAGCCCCGCGAGAGCTCCGGCGAACTCGAGGCACAGAAGATAAACGATGACGAGCGCAGCGCCTGCACATGCGGCGGAAAAGACGTTCGCGCGGAAGCATGGATTGCCGATGGGAACCAGAAACGACCAGAGCTTCTGGCTCATCAGAAACAACGGGTAGCCGGTCGGATGCGCCACGCCGAGTGTGTGAGATGCGGCGGCGAGCTCGCCTCCGTCGCTGAACCTGAACAGTGGGTTGGCGGTGTGAACAAAGAGCGTAAAGGCAGCAGCAAAGAGCAGCACCGGAACCCAAAGGGCCGCAGCTTTTGCGCCGTTCGGCGCTGATCTAATCGTCATTTCTTGTCTTCTTGCCTTTGTTTGGCCACGCTTGCCTTCTCAGGTGGCTTCGCCCTGCGCTGCCGCTCGCACCGTGGCGGCGCTACGCTTTTACCGTCCGTAACAAACGTTATATCGCCACGCTGGTCTGTGCGATAGACCGCCACTCCGAGATTCTCAAGCCTGTCCAGAACGACCCTGTGAGGCCGTCCGTATTGGTTCGGTGTTCCGACTGAGATGACGGCGAAACGCGGTCCGACGGATTTTAGAAATGCCTCGGTCGTTGAATCAGATGCGCCGTGATGGCCGACCTTCAGGATGTCGCTTTTGAGCGGCGCCTCGTCGAATAAGAGCACCCCTTCGGCGATGTCGCTTGCGTCGCCCATCATAAGCACTGCGACTTCCCTGTAACAGATGCGCACCACAATGCAGTCGGTGTGGATGCGTCTTGCGAGTTGTTTCGGATTGAGGAACTCAAGCCGCACGCCCGAAGGCAGAGTAACCACCATCCGCCCGCACACTGTAACTAGCGTGCCGTTGAGATTCGACTGCGCATCGTGGAACGCCGTGTATTCGGGACACTCAAACTGCATGCCCGAATCGAACAGCGTCTGCACCTTAAACTCACGCAGCACCTGTGCCAGCCCACCTATGTGGTCAGGATGAGGGTGGGTTGCGATGACTATGTCGAGCGAGTGGATTCCGTGGGCCTTCAAGAAGCTCGCGACCTTCTTGCCCCCCTCCTGAGTGCCGCCATCTATCAGGATGTGCTCGCCAACGGGCGTCGTGACCAGGGCAGCGTCCGCCGTTCCAACATCAAAGAACCTCACCGTCATCAGGCCGTCGGAGGCCCAGCCAACCTGGACGACCATGAGAAGTAGCAAAAAGACTCGCATAGTCTGCCGCACGTCCACGGTATATGCCCAACTGTGTTGTTCAAGAAAAGCAGGCTCCGCAAGGAGCTTCCGCCTGAACCTTAGCACTTCTCTTGTTCGGATGCCATACTGCCGTTTGGGATTCTGCTTGACTGTAAGAATACCTAAGGTATCCTAATGATTTCTGAGGCTGGTGTTATGGGCAGCTCTGTCTCGCTGGCATCCCGCGAGCGGTGTTGTTTTGGTGGGGATTAGTGCTTACTGCTGGGCTTTTTCTGGCAGTTATCCCTTTGGCCAAACTTTGACAAAAGTGTTTGGTTTAGGTATATTTTAACCGCAAGATGTTTTGGTTTTAAGGGATAAGTTTAGTGCAGTAATCGCGCTTTTAGTGGAGGTAAGTGAAAAATGAAGCGAAGATCGGTAATAAGGGCTTGCAGAGGTATGACCCTGATTGAGGTAGTCATTGTGATCGCGATCATCGCGACGCTTGCGGCCGTTGCCATACCGTCAATTGTTACGACGTTGGACCTAAACGATCGCGAGGCCACGCGAAAGAAGATGGACGCGCTCGAGATAGCTCTCAACAACTATTATGAGGATGTGGGCGAGTATCCATCAATCAACGACCTTACGGCTGACGGGAGGCAGCTGGTCAACGACAAGGGCTGGAGCAGCATCGACTTTCTAGTTTACAACCCCTATCCGGAACAAGGCACGAGTATAAAGGACACCGTCAGGTACAATAGCTGGAATGGGCCCTATTTGACCGCATCGTTCCACAAGGATGACTACAAGAAGGATGCATGGGGAAGGGCGATCTATTACCAGCCTCAGTATGGGCGTTCGCGAGCCGAGGCGGCTGACGGCCAGCAATACGCAGGGGCGGAGGGCTTGCCGGCCAACGCCGTTATGCTTGCCAGCATGGGCAAGACGCCGGGCTGGGGCTTCAGGGATGCCTCAGGGTCCTATTCGGGCGGGCCGACGCTGGGGATGCTTACGTGGCGCGAGCTCTGCAAGTTCATCCCATACAGCGAGCTCATGGGCAAGAAGTATGAGCACATCCTGAAGGATAATGTAATCAAGATCATTAGCCCGGCCAGCATCGACCGGACAAACGCAGAGGAGACCAAGAAACGCTTCGAGGAGATCAGGAAGGCCATCTGCGGCTCGCCCGAGGACCTCGAGGGCGGAGGCTGCATCAGCGGCTTCGCGGCTGACCTCGGATTGGCATTACCAAATAACGCCGCAGAGACTGTCAAGCCTGCTGTTCCGCTCAACCTTGATGACTTCAGGGATTTCGACAACCCCCTGCAACTGCTCATCGTGCGTTATGTTGACCCCGGCTCGAAGGACCTTTACTACGGTGCGCCACGGGACGTTCCGCCGCCTTACAGGATGGGCGATCCTTCGAGGTTCAACGTCCGCAAAGGAGACCTTGACTATTCCTGGATGGGCTGGCGAGGTCCCTATATGAGCTCAGACATTGGCAACTCCTACGTAAACGAAACCGATAATATGGTCATAACGTACGATTGTTTCCTCGACGGATGGAAGGCGCCGCTCGCCATCTACAATCATGGCGACAGATACGCAGGGCCCGTTCTGGACCCTCAGTTCGGCAACAGAGATGAGGACCAGGACGACTACGCCTCATTCGCCGGGCTTATCGCGTCCCCGGGCCCCAACCGGAGATTCGACAGGATGACTGGTCAGCTGTTGGACCCCAACCTAATGAGGGGCGGCAACCCCAGCGGGATGTTCTCCTCTGAAGGCCAGGACGATGATGATGTGTTCGTGCCCCTGTATAAGCGCGACTTGTGGGCCAACATAGCCCCAAACATGATCATCGAGGCGATGGATGAGCCCAGTACCATCAATACGCCAGTTGACATTGAAATAGCATACAACACCAAGACGCTCCCAAGCGTCCAAGACTATGTTTCCGGGATCGCGGTCATATACCCCGAC
>CAZKNE010000073.1:0-8378 GCA_964554005.1 uncultured bacterium
TCTCTTTCACTCCCTCAACGAAGAAGCGCAGCCAGGCCTCCCAATCGCCATCCATGCGAACTCCTTGCAGCAAGTCGTAATACTTCTCACGGCGGTTCTTGAAGTAGAGACTAAGATACAGCATAGGCTCATTCAGCGCGCCTTCTGCGCATAACAGAAAGGTAACAAGTAACCGTCCGAGGCGCCCATTGCCATCCAGAAAGGGATGAATCGTCTCAAACTGCACGTGCGCCAGGGCGGCCTTGATGAGCAGCGGCATTCTCACCGGCTGGCCATGGAGGAACTTCTCAAGATCGCCCATGCAGTCGGCAATGCTGGATGCCGGCGGAGGCACGAACGCTGCGTTGCCGGGCCGCGTGCCGCCCACCCAATTCTGGGACCTTCTGAACTCGCCGGGCTCCTTCTCACTCCCGCGCCCCGTGCTCAGCAGAACCCTATGTATCTCTCTGAACAACCTGAGAGAAAGGGGGAAACCACCTCGAAGTCGCTCAAGCCCGTGGGTCATCGCCGCAACGTAATTGGAGACCTCCTGGACATCGTCCAATGGAACACCAGGCGCCTCCTCGCTCTCATAGAGCAGGAGGTCGGAGAAAGATGACTGCGTCCCCTCAATCTGTGACGAAAGAACCGCCTCCTTCCTTACATACATGTAGAGAAAGAGCGACGGGTCAGGAAGCAACGTGGCGATCGTGTCGAGACGGCCCAGCGCGAGCAGGGTGCGGTCAATGAGGTCCTGAAGATTGTAGTCAATCCTAAGAGGTGGCTTCGGTGGCAGCGGGTAGGGCACGAAGGCACGGCACTCTTCACCCCCAGTTCTTGAAATAGTGATATAATTCCCAGTCTCTCTCTTCATTGTTGCCACTTTCGCTTATTAAAATTTTTGTAATTGCGCTGATCGTTATTATGATTCTGCCGCTAAATTATAATAAGACGCACCCGGTGAGTCAATTACCCAAAGGGTGATTGACTCACCGGCAGTTCATTCGACATGGCTGGTATGCAGCATATTCGTCTGATGAGAGCCAACCGTCGTCTGAAGGATGGCCAGGCCCTCAACGCGTCCGCTCATTCTGAGCGAACGAAGTAGCTTATCAGCTTCAGCAAAGCCTGGGCGGCATCGGCAACATCGTCGGCTGTCATACCCGAGTAAAGTGGGAGAAAGATGAGCTGAGAGAGCAATCCCGCCGCCACTGGTGAGATATTGGTTGGCCGCTTCCTGGTCTGGCCGCGCGACCTCGCGATCGCCATCTGGGCCGCACAATCTCCCGCTCGGGAGGCCTCGACCTTCTCCGCTATCATCAGCTGCTCGACCCGCCACGCATCAAGCGTCAATTTGTGAAAATCAACGAACACGGGATAGCGGCTGCCTGACCGCTGTGTTCCCTCGAGTGGATGAACGGTCCGGACATAGGGGGACTCTGATAGCAGCTCGTCATACACGGCCTGCAAGTTGCGACAGGTTGCGGCTGTGTCGTACAGCCGCTCAAGGTTCGATGCCCCCAGCATTGCAGAGAGCGGGGCTAGCCCCAGCTGCCTCTGCACAAACGGTTGAGGACCCTCAGCTAGACGACAGGCGAGAAAGTCCCAAACCCGCTCTTTCAGTGAGGCGTCGTCCAGCAACATGGCACCGCCGCCAAGCGTGGTGACGGTCTGATCGACCCCAAAGTCAAGCACCGCAACCGACCCATAAGACGCGATGTCTCTGTCAAGAACGGTCGCGCCCAGGAGATTGTGTGCGTCAACAATCAGCGCGCACCTCGACTCGTCCGCCATCGACCGAAGCGTCTCCAGCGGTTCAGGCACGTCGAGTATGGAACCAGCCACGATGGCCGAAACGCCTTTCTCAACGTGCTGTTCAAGCTTGGCCAGGTCAAAGCACATCGTCCGCTCATCGATCTCGCAGATTATCGGGCTCAACCCCAGCTGCGAGGCGGCCGCATAGACCCTCGCATCCGCAAACGGATGGACGACGACGCGCTTGAATGAGCTACGGTCCAAAAGCGAGAAAGCCCCCAAAAGAGCGAGGTAGTGCGAGTGCAGCAATAGCGCCGCCGAGACCTCGAACGTCTCGCGCAGCGAGCTCTCGAAACCACCGATCGGGTCTCCAAGTTGGCCGTCAGCCACGCTCTTCAGGCGGTCCGAGAGCCTTTCCCTGTCCGAGCTGCTGATCGCTGGCAGCCGGTTCTTGAGCATAGTGGTTCTCGAAGTCTCACCACCCTCAGCGACGGGGATGTTCATCAAGTGCTTCAAGCGGATGACGTTGAAGTATCTGCTGCTGTAAGGCTCGGGCAGGCGGCCTTCCCGCAGCGCCGTTACGGTCTCACTCACGCCTTCGGCTGGCGACAAGCTGGCCTTGTAATCGAGTCTTTCCTTGATCCTGTCGAATCTAACTCGATATGACCTCCTATCGGCGTCGTCAGGCGCAACCTTAATCCTAGTCCCGGGAACCTCCGCGGCCACTATCTCCGCCAGGTCCCGGACCATGAAGTTATGCTCGTTTGAGCCAACGTTGAAGACCTCGGAATCTACCAAATCCCGCTCGGCGGAAAGAACAGTCGCCATCGCAATCGCCGCATCCTTCACGTGCAAGAACGGTCGCCACTGTGCGCCGCCGCCCATCACGATTATCTCGTGCTTCTCAACCGCGCTCATCGTCATCAAATTGATAGCGAGGTCAAAACGCATCCTCGGTGAATACCCATAAAGAGTCGCCTGCCGAAGCACCGTGACGGTGAAGTTCTCGTCCGACATCCCAAGCAGCGCCCGCTCTGATTTGATCTTGAGCCTGGCGTAAAGCGAGACCGGCGAGAGCGGCGACACCTCGCTCACTAACTTGTCCCCACACGCCCCATAAACGCTCGCAGACGACGCGAAAACAAACCGCTCAACCCCCCGCGACTGTGCCATCTGAGCGAGCTTCACTGTGCCCACGTGATTGATCTGCTCTGCCATCGTGGGCGAGAGGTCGCAAGAGGGGTCGTTCGCCAAACTTGCCAAATGCACTACCGCCCAAACATCGTCCAGAAGCCACGGGAACTTCTCCACCGACCGCACGTCCCCTTTGACTAGCTCGAAACTGTCCCGCGGTAAAACGCTCAGCAGGCCGCTCTCGCCAAAATAGAGCCGGTCAAAAACCCGAAGCTGGGCGCCTCGCTCAATCAGCAGCGGGCAGAGCAAGCAGCCGAGGTAGCCCGCTCCACCCGTAACGAGTATTTTTTTGCCCTGCAATTTCGCATCTCCCGATCAACCAAGAAGGCAGATTCGCAATAGACCATTTCAGAGAATACCAGCATCTGGCTGTAACTCAACGGTGTTCACAACATCCAATCAGGGCCGCTGCGACAACGCACAGCGATTCGAGCAAGCAGCTTGACGAAGCCATCTCCGTTGAGCCGCGAGGAATACATGTTGCCGTCGTCGTTAATGGGCCGAAGTTCTGACGCTTTGCGCTTGAAAACCGAGCCTGATTGACGTGTAATCAAAAATCTCTTTATCAAACGACCCGACGCGAGGGTTAAGAATCTCGCTCTATCAAGCATCGACAACGGCTGGGGGGATGGACAGTTGAGCAACAAGTTTATACCAGGGGCTACTAGTGGTCAGGAATAGAGCAGTGCTCTGGCTCTTTCTGGCCTCGCTGCTTGCGCGGCTCTTGCTCGTGTTCATTCACACGGACGTGAAGCTCCTTCACGAGATGAACGGCTACGACTATGCGGCCCGGTCGATGCTTGCTGGCAAGGGGTTCGTCTGCGTTCAGCAGCGCGGCTACCGGGCTTTTCTGCCGCCGGGATACTCCTTCTTTCTCGCCGGCGTATATTGGCTCTTCGGCCACAGCTTTCTCGCGGCCAGATTGGTTCAGGCGGTGCTTGGTGCGCTCAGCGTCGTCCTTGCATACCTGCTCGGCGTGCATATATTTGGCGAACGGGTAGCCAAACTTGGCGCATGGATACTCGCTTTCTACCCTCAGTCTGTCCAGTTCGCCGACCTAATGCAGACCGAGACCGTCTTCCTATTCTTCTTTCTGCTGGCCATGCTGCTCTTTGTTCATGCGCTCAAGGGCGCCTCGTGGCCGAGCCTCGTCGCCGCAGGCCTACTGTTTGGCGTCGCCGCTCTTGTGCGCAGCATCAGTTTATTCTACCTGCCGCTAGTTATCGGCTTCTTTCTCATCTTCAAGCGAGACAGGGAGATAATCAAAAAAAGCGTCCTCGTAACGCTGCTAATGCTAGCCACGATCGCCCCGTGGACTATCCGCAACTACGCCGTTCTCGACGCCTTCGTCCCAATCAATACGAAGGTCAGCTGGGATTTCTTTCAGCACAACCACTCAGGCATCTACTACATCATGCGCAACCTGTCGGATGAGCCGGGCGAGGATGAGGCGGACAGGCTGGCGACGGACCGAAACGGTCACATTGACGAGCTCAAGCTGGGCAAGGTCTGCCGGAAGCTCGCGCTCAAATGGATGTTCCACAACCCGCACCTGTTCGTCTTCAAGGGTATCAGGATGCAGTGGAACCTCTACTCGCTGGAGCGGACGTTCTTCGTAAACCTTCGTCAGGGTTACTATGGCCTTGTGCCCAAATGGCTGCTTTCCCTCGCCGGGCCATACATGGGCCTGCCGTTTCTGCTCCTGCTGCCCCTTGCTGTGATTGGTTTCGTCTATATGAAAAAAGAGAACCTCTATCTCAGGCTCATACTTGTCCTTTTCGGCTACTTCAGCGCCATAGCATTCGTGGCTTTCCTATTCTATCGCCAGCGGTATCCGCTCCTGCCTTTCATCTGCTGCTTCGCGGCCTATGCAATCGTGAAGCGAAAGGAGATACTCTCGGACGTCAGGAGGGCGGGTTCAGACCGGCTGGCCAAGAGGCGAGCGATTGTCGCCGCATCGCTGATAGCCTTTTTCGCTATTGGCTGGCTCATAGACATCGGGATGAGCGTCGCCACGCTCAAGGACACGTTCTGAGCGCAGGTCAGGCCGTGAAATCGCAGAACGAACATACAAAGCTCAATCCCTCGTCTCATCTGCTTGTTCTGCGGACAGCGATTGGCGGGCCTGGGCATTGCTTGGGTCTATCCTGAGCGCATCGCGCAGCATCTGTCTTGCTCTGTCAGTCTCGCCCAGCCCGGCCAGAATCTGACCATAAAGAGCGAGCGCCTTCGAGTGGAACTCGGCATCGGCAAGGAAATCGAACGATTTCTCCACGCCGTGTTCGTCCACGGCGAGTGAATAGACCCGAACGCGGGAGTCCATCACCCTCCTGAACCGGAGCTCTATACGTCCGCCGTCCGATCGGGCACGAACGGTTACACCGTCCGAGGACGCCAACACCCGAACCGCGGGTGGAGATGCCTCAATCCGAGCTCTGCCCGGCGTCTTGCTCTTCCATACTGGCCACAGGTCGCGGTCCCGTGCGACAACGTAAAAAAACTTCTCTCCAGGGGATAGTGTGGTCAGGATAGTCTCTGCCGTTATCGAGGCCGAGAGTTGTCTGTCCAGAAACAGTAACTTGCTCGAGGCGATTTTCTCCACCGCCAGCCGGGCCTCTTGCATCCTTCCCTGAGCCGCCTTGGCGGCCGCGATGTAGTAGAGCGCCTTCTCTCGCGACCATCTGCGCCCAAGAGCATACTCGTATTGCTCGATCGCAGAGCCATAGTCCCCATGCGAGGCGAGTAGGTTTCCCAGGGCGATGCGCCCCCTCATAAAGGCAGGATCGACATCAAGCGCCTTCTTCATGAACCTCTCCGCCTCCTCAAACCTATTTTGCCGCCAGTTCACGAGGCCCAGGTCCAGCAGCGAGTCCCGGAAGTAGGGCCAGACATCAAGCGCCTGTTCGTTGAGTTTCCGACAGGCATCCAGGTCGCCCTTCTGCATCATCACCCGTGCTAACAGCTGGCACGTGTTGGCCGATTCGGGCCACAGCCGCAGCGATGCGCGGAAGTTCTCTTCTGCCCGGGCAAGGTCCCCGGCTTGCTTGTCCGATGACCCGGCCCGTGCGTCAACTGAGGCCACGATCCTTCTGGCGTCAACGAAGGACGCCATGCCCAAAAACGCGGCGGCCAGCAGTATGAGACTCAAGGTTATAGATTGCTTTCGGCGAGAAGCTGGCCTACGCGCGATGTCCGACCTCGCTCGCGAGGACAGAAGGCCTGCCATGACCCAGAAGTAAAACGCCGAGGTCGGACTCTCCAGATTGAAGCTGAAGGCGGTGTGAATGAGCGTTCCGCAGACCGCCACTGCCACCCCTGCTCTAAGAATCCGGTCCTTATCAGCCGCACGATTGACCGATGCAAGCGACACTTGAAGGACCGTGGCGGCCAAGAAGATGATCGCAAAAAGCCCCAGTGGGCCCGCCTCTGCCGCTGCAAGCAAATAGCTGTTGTGAGGGCTTTTGACAAACCTTCTCTCCGTAAACAGCGATCGTTCCTTGGCCGAGCGATAGAGCGGGTAATAGGCGGCAAAGCTGTCGGAGCCAACTCCTAGTAGTGGCTCGGACGCTATCATGTTGAGTGTGCTTTCCCAGGCGAGCTTTCTGAACTTCATCCCTGTGTCGCTGGGCCCGAAAGAAGAGCGCAGCCGATCACCTAAGAAGCCTGCCTCGACGGAGAATAAGACTGAAAGAGCTGCGATCGCGCCCAGCGCCAGGAGTCGCTTTCCGGAGGTCGCCCTCAATGCTCGATGGACTCGCCGAAGAGGCAACACGAGAGCTGTCGCTGCTGCCAGAGCGATCCACGCCCCTCGGCAGCTTGAGATGAGAAGATAGCTCAAGATGAGCCCAGTAGCGATGCCGGCGAGGAGGGTCTTGGTTTTGCCAGAAACCGACAGGAATAGCGCCGCTGAGATCGGCAGGAGCAGGACGCCCCACTGCCCAGCATAATTGCCGTGCCCCAGCAGCGCAGCTCTAAGAAGCGAGGGTGATTGCTCGCGCACAAAAACCGCTGCAATGGCACCGAGCGATAAGAAGATCGCCGGAGCGAGCGCCAGGGCATTAACCTTTCGAGGCTCGTGCGACAGGTTTCCCTGGGCAACGGTCCGGTATATGACCCAAAGTGCGAGTAGGTGAGCGGGAGATTGCAATCCCGTCCATGTCCCGAGCGATCTTGTCGAGGCGAGACCAAGCGCGAGCAGAAGCAGGAGGGCACACAGGTCGAGCGGGGCGGCCATGAGCGACGCAGAGCGCTTCCGCCTGTCAAATGCAGACAGGACGAGAAGGGCGAAAGCGGTCAGTTGTATGATCAGCCATTTGGGTAAGATAAATGGCTGTGCGGCTTGAGGCGTCATCAAGATTGGCATAACGAGGAGACAGCCCAGAACTGCCAGGTCTTGGGCGAGAGCAATTGTCGGCCTGGCTCGGCTCATGCCAGCACCTGGAGCAGATGGGCGACCCGCAAGGTGCGGTGCTCGGCCGGGAATGCTGATTCGGCGCTATATCTCGATGGTCTCAATGACCGAGCCAATACCTTTGAGCCGCTCGAGGAACGCCTCGGACGGGGAGACGCGATAGCTCTCGCCGGCCAGTATGACGACCGAATCGATCCCGTTGCTCTCGAGCTGCTCCATCTGAATGGACAGGGCGCACTGGCCGGGGTAGCTCCTGACGACATCCTGCAAAAGCCTCAGCTGCTCTTGATTGACAAGCCGCGATGCGAGCTTGACTCTTATCTCCTTGAGGAACCGCTCTCTAAGCCTATCCAGCGGGAATATCTCGTCGGCGAATATCTCGACCGTGTCGGTCTCGCCGTTTTCAGAGCTTCCAACCTTTACTGTCCCAGCTATGGACAGCGGAACCGATTCGCTTAAGCGCTCCGCTATCTGCTTGTAAAGGTTGGGGAAAACCACGACCCGGAACAAACCAGTGAGGTCTTCAACGAGCACGATGGCCATTCTTTCCTTGTTTCTAGTCGTCTTGATCGTTTTCTCGATGACCACACCCGCAAGTCGAACCCGTTCGCCCGGCTTGAGCGCCCCGGCGTTTTCGATAACCTCTG
Organism: uncultured bacterium; assembly: GCA_964554005.1. Classification (GTDB taxonomy): domain Bacteria; phylum B130-G9; class B130-G9; order B130-G9; family B130-G9; genus B130-G9. The sequence continues at coordinate 7,987 of CAZKNE010000073.1, forward strand.
TTATCGGCCGCACCATGAACTTCTTGAGGAGCGAGGCATATTTCTCCAGGGGGTGGCCAGAGAGATAGGCCTCCAAGACCTGGTGCTCCTTGGCGAGAAGCTCGTCAATATCCCAATCCGGCACCTCTGGCGGAGCGATCTCCGACGCGTCGTTAGTTCCGACCTGCATCCCGCCAAAGAGCGTCTGCTGCCCACTCTCCTGCTCGTCGCGGGACGCCGCGGTAAGGCTCAGTGCGGCGTCAATCATCTTTGTGTGCTGCGCCCTCGATAGCCCGAAACTGTCGAGGGCCCCGGCCTGAATGAGCCTCTCAAGGACGTTCCGCTTAGCAACCCCTTGAGGCGCTCTCTTGCAGAAATCGACCATTGACTTGAACGGGCCGGCCTCATCGCGG
>CAZKNE010000074.1:0-8135 GCA_964554005.1 uncultured bacterium
GTTGAATCGAGCGCCTACGCTGCACCGGCTCGGCGTTCAGTCCTTTAAGCCTATTTTGATTGAGGGTAAGGCGATCGAAGTGCCCGCCCTCGTTTGCGCTGCTTTCAATGCTGATTTTGATGGTGACCAGATGGCGGTGCATGTGCCACTGTCGGTGAGAGCTCAGGCGGAGTCGCTCTGTTTGATGCTTGCGAGCAACAATGTTCTCTCGCCTGCAAACGGTCGTCCGCTGGCTATCCCATCGAGGGACATGGTGCTGGGGACTTTTTACCTGACAAAGGTTCGTAACGAGGTTCCTCATGGCACGGTGTTTTCCGACGTGGATGAGGTGATAACGGTGCACTCACTTGGGGGCATTCCGCTGTTGGATGCTATTAGGGTTAGGATACCTGTCTTCAAGTGTAGCGTGTGCGGGAATCTGATTCGGTCTAGCTCGTATCCCCACAAATGCCCTGTTTGCTTGGGAGAGGAGTTCACGCCTGCGGTCACGTGGTTGTGCGAGAAGTGTGGTTTTGTTCGCCAGAAGGAGGAAAGGATCAAAAGATGCCCTCGCTGCGGTGGGACCAATACCTTTAAGTACCGAAACGCGATCGTATCGACGCCGGGCCGTATCATACTTAACGCTACGATGCCGGAAGGCTACCCGTTCACCAATGAAGTGATGACGCAGCATACCATTGCAAAGCACATAACTCAGATCCACACGTTGTTTGGGCTTGTAGAGACAGTGAGTGTGCTGGATAAGCTGAAAAACTTGGGTTTCAAATACAGCACACTCTCGGGCGTCTCCATCTCGATCACTGATATCACGATCCCGAAGGAGAAGTACGAGATCGTGAATAAGGCGGACGAGAAAGTCGGGCGCGTGCTCTCGGATTTTAACCGTGGCCGGATCACCGATGGGGAGCGGCATAACAAGACGGTCGATATCTGGACGAAGGCCAAGAGCCTCGTTTCCAAGAATGTTATCTCGGCGCTTGCGGCGTCGAAGGCGGATGGTGGTGGTGTGGATTTCGGTGCAGCGGAGGGGCTCAATCCAGTTTTCATGATGATGTATTCTGGAGCTAGAGGCAGCACCGAGCAGATATTGCAGCTTGCTGGCATGAGAGGCCTCATGAGCAAGACATCGGGCGAGATCATCGAGGCGCCGATCAATGCCAATTTCCGGGAGGGGTTGAGCGTTCTAGAGTATTTCATCTCGACGCACGGTGGTCGGAAGGGATTGGCGGATACGGCTCTTAAGACATCGAACGCTGGCTATTTGACCCGGATTCTGGTTGATGTTGCGCAGGAGGTGATCATAACAGAGGATGACTGCGGCACGATCAAAGGCGTGACAATGACGGCGCTTTACGAGGGTATGACCGAGATTGCTCCACTGCGAGACAGGATTCTTGGGCGCGTGGCTCTGGAGGACGTAGTTGGACCTGATGGGCGAGTGATCGTTCCCTACAACGAGGAAATTAGCGAGGTCAAATCGCGGGAGATTGAGCAGGCCGGCATTAGGCAGGTTGCCATTCGCTCGGTGTTGACGTGTGAGGCTAAAAGCGGGGGTTGCGTCAAGTGTTATGGGCGTAACCTTGCTCGAGGCAAGACGGTGGAGATCGGCGAGGCAGTGGGCATTATTGCAGCGCAGTCGATCGGTGAGCCTGGGACTCAGCTTACTTTGCGGACCTTTCATATAGGCGGTACAGCGAGCACGACTGTTGAGGAGCACGTGATTGAGGCCTTGGAGTCAGGGATACTGCGTTACGACGCGGACCTGACAACGGTCAGGAACAAGCATGGTGAGTGGGTTGTAACCTCAAGAAGAGGTGGACATGTCTCGATCTTGGACAAGTTGGGCAAAAGTCCCCGAACGTTGGTCAGGCACATCGTTAACCACGGTGCGCACATAAAGGTTGAGGACGGTGGCAAAGTCGTGAAGGGGGACGAGATCATCGAGTGGGACCCGTATGCGAAGGTCATTATGACCGAGCAGGAGGGTGTTGTTAAGCTCTCCGATATTGTGCCGGGCGTTACCGTGAGCGAGGAGTTCCACGCGATAAGCGGCATGCCGATTCGTGTAATAATAAGTGAGGAGTTGAGGGACCTGACGAAGAGGGTGGCTTCAGACAAAGGGTCTGCCAAGAGTGATGAGAAGATACTCTCGCCGAGGGTTTTGATACGTAATGATGCAGGGGCCGTGGTTGGGGATTATCAACTGCCCGTAGGCGCTCACCTAATTGCGGAGGACGGGGACAAGGTTGAGCCTGGGGACCCGTTGGCGAAGCTCTACAAGGAGTTGAGCAAGACGAAGGACATCACAGGGGGGCTTCCGCGTGTTGTTGAGTTATTTCAGGCGAGGAAGCCGAAGGAAAAGGCAGTTATTGCTAGGAACAAAGGCCGCGTGAAGTATGGCAAGACCACGAGGCGGTTCTTCGAGATTCTAGTTCAGTCGCACTTAGTGAAAGTGGTTGATGCGGGTGAGTCGCGCCTTGCGCCTGGTTCGTATGTAGAGGACGAGGTCTTCAGTGGAGTTTGCGAGGAGCTTGAGGCCAATAAGAAGAAGGTCCCGACGTGTGAGAGAGAGGAGGAGAAGTATTTCATCCCAAGGGGGAAGCATATAACCGTTCTGGAGGGGGATGTTGTCGAGGCAGGTGAGCCGCTTATGGAGGGTTCCCCGGACCCACAGGACATTTTGGAGGCGTTGGGCGAGGAGGAGCTTCAGAAGTTCCTTGTGAACGAGATACAAGAGGTTTACCGGTTGCAGGGGATCACCATCAACGACAAGCACATAGGGTTGATAATTCGTCAGATGCTGCGGCGGTCGGTGGTGATCGATCCTGGTGATACTAGGTTTCTTCCGGAGCAGCATGTTGACAAGATTGCGAAGCTTGAGGAGAATCGTCGGATTCAGAAGTATTTGAGGATAATCAGGATCGGTGATAGCAGATTTAGGTATCATCAGCTGGTCGCTCCCGAGGAGTTAGAGGCGGAGAACAAGATACTTGCGGAGCGAGGGACACGGCCGGCGGTAGGACTTCCGGCCTCACCTGCGAAGACGAAGCCTCTGCTGTTAGGGATAACGAAATCTTCTCTGAGCACCGATAGTTTTATATCTGCGGCTTCGTTCCAGGATACGACGCGGGTGCTGGCGGGTGCGAGCATTGCGGGGAGCGTTGATTATCTTTGTGGTCCGAAGGAGAATGTAATAGTTGGCCGGCTGATTCCGGCGGGTACAGGTGCCCAGGTTCACAGGGTGGAACCTAAGCTGAACGTGGACATGTCCGAGCTGGTAGGCATGAAGGAGGAGGGTAAGGAGACAACCAAGGAGGCAAGTGGTCTTTTTGGCAGTTGATGGAGTTAATTCAATCTAATACGGAGGGTGATATTGCCGACTCTTAATCAGCTTGTGAGACACGGCAGAAAGCGAGTTCGGAAGAAGAGCAAGAGCCCAGCGCTTGGGCTTAGTCCACAGAGGCGAGGGGTTTGTCTCCGTGTAACTGTTGCTACGCCGAAGAAGCCGAACTCTGCTTTGAGGAAGATATGCAGAGTCCGCCTGACGAACGGGCTGGAGGCCAATGCCTATATTCCTGGCGTGGGCCACAATTTGCAGGAGCACTCGGTTGTTTTGATAAGGGGAGGCAGAGTTAGGGACTTGCCGGGCGTGCGCTATCACGTTGTGAGGGGCACGCTTGATGCGGCAGGAGTTGAGAACAGGAAAAGCAGCAGGAGCAAGTATGGGGCGAGGCGACCTAAGAGCTCTACTAAATAGAGCTGGATTGTGGCGGGGACCTCATAACGTGTTCTGTGTTATAGTTTAAGAGAAAGATCAGGATGACAAGACGAAGAAAGATACAGCGGCGAGTCCTCTCTCCGGACCCCGTTCATGGCGACAGCCTCGTGACGAAGCTCGTCGATTGCATCATGCGGTCGGGCAAGAAGAGCCTGGCCGAGCGCATCGTTTACGATGCCTTGGATATCATCAAGACTAAGTCCAAGAGCGATCCGCTCGAGGTTTTGTCCAAGGCGCTGGAGAATACGAAGCCGGTCTTGGAGGTCAAATCGCGAAGGGTCGGTGGGGCGACGTATCAAGTGCCGGTGGAGGTCAGGATGCACCGGCAGACGGCGCTGAGTGTGCGGTGGTTGACCGGTTTCGCTAGGAAGCGAGACGGCAAAACGATGCAGGAGAGACTGGCCGCGGAGATTCTGGATGCAAGCCAGAACAGGGGAGGCGCCGTAAAACGTAGGGAAGACATTCAGAAGATGGCGGAGGCGAATAAGGCCTTTGTGCACTATAGGTGGTAGCTGCATGGAGATACTGTTTTGCTCGTAGCTTCTGGTTGACCTGCCTCGAGGTTAGAGCGCTGCGCTGGGGCGGCACCTGTGTGGCGTTTCCGTTAGTTTTTTAATCATGAGTGTGAAAGATGGCGAGAAAGTATCCTCTTCACAAGATTCGGAATATTGGTCTGATGGCCCACATTGATGCGGGTAAGACGACGACTACGGAGAGGATTTTGTATTATACAGGGACCTCGCATCGGATTGGCGAGGTCGATACAGGCAACACGGTGATGGACTGGATGGAGCTTGAGCAGGAGCGCGGTATTACGATAACATCTGCTGCGACGCAGTGTTTCTGGAAGGACTGTAGGATCAATGTGATTGACACTCCCGGGCACGTCGATTTCACGGCAGAGGTTGAGCGCAGCCTCAGAGTTCTTGATGGCGTCATCATGATAATCTGTGCAGTGGGCAAGGTTCAGCCTCAGTCCGAGATGGTGTGGCGTCAGGCGGACAAATATCGCGTCCCGCGGTTGGTTTTCGTCAACAAGATGGACAGGATTGGGGCGGACTATTTCGGCGCGGTGAAGGAGATCGAGCGCATTTTTGGCTGCGTTGCGGCACCGATAGCAATCCCCATCGGAGCAGAGGCTGAGTTTTCGGGTATAATAGACCTCGTAGAGGAGAAGTCGCTGTTCTTTGACGAGATAACTTTTGGGGCGAAGGTTCGCAGGGAATCTATCTCGGAAGAGTTCAGTGCAAGCGTGGCCAAGTCGCGTGAGCGCCTCGTGGAGGCGTTGAGCGAGGTTGACGATTCTATTCTGGACAGTTTTTACAGTTGCGTGCCGACTCTGAAGGACGAGATGCGTCTCTTGCTTCGGCGTGGCACTATCGAGGGCAAGATCGTGCCGGTGCTTTGTGGTTCTGCATTCAAGAACAAGGGTGTGCAGCTTCTTTTGGACGCAATCTGCGACTATTTACCGTCGCCGTTAGACGTGCCGCCGGCTAGGGGCTTGGACCCGGTCACGGGTGCCGAGATATATCGGCGGCCGATGGATTTGGAGCCGTTTTGTGGGTTCATCTTTAAGATAATATCTGATCCCAGGATGGGGACGCTTGCGTTTTGTCGAGTATATTCTGGGAAGCTTTCTGCGGGCTCTTACGTATTCAATCCCAGAACGAGAGGCCGGGAGCGGGTCTCGAGGTTGCTCAAGATTCGTGCTGACAAGTATGAGGACGTGTCCCACGTCTATGCTGGGGACATCACGGCGATAGTTGGCGCCAAGAACCTCTCAACGGGAGATACCGTTTGCGACCAGGATGCGCCAATCCTTTTGGAACAGATCGTATTCCCTGAGCCGGTGGTGTCGGTTAGTGTTGAGCCCAAGACGATGAAGGACAGGGAGAAGCTTTCTAGCTCCCTGAGGACGCTTGCGCGGGAGGACCCGACTTTCAAGATTGCGCACAACTCTGAGACAGGAGAGACAATCATCTCCGGCATGGGCGAGCTGCACATCGATGTAGTTTTGAGCCGGTTGGTTCGCGAGTACAACGTTGACGCAATCATAGGTCGTCCCCGGGTGACTTATCGCGAAACCGTAACTAAGAAGGCGCGCGCTGAGGGCAAGATCGTCAAGCAGAGTGGTGGACGAGGCCAATATGCTGACGTATGGCTTGAGGTAGAGCCGGGCGAATCTGGCTCTGGGGTTGTGTTTGAGGACAAGACCGTTGGCGGGGTCATCCCGAAGCAGTTTATTCCGGCGGTTGGAAAGGGGGTAAAGAGCGCCTCGCAAGAGGGAGTGATCGCGGGGTATCCGGTAACTGGCGTGAAGGTTACGCTTGTTGACGGCTCGTTTCATCCTGTGGATTCTTCGGAGATCGCTTTCATGCTGGCGGGTCGGGATGCTTTTTTGAAGGCAATAAAGGGGGCCGAACCGGTTCTTCTCGAGCCCATTTTTGAGCTTGAGATAACGCTTCCTCCCGAGTCGGTTGGTGAGGTAACCGGAAACCTTCAGGGTAGGCGAGGCAAAGTGTGGAGCATATCTTCTGGGAATAATATAGAAACCGTAAAAGCAGAAGTGCCGCTTGCAAACATGTTCGGATATGCCACGGCGCTTCGGTCGTTCACGAAAGGGCGAGGGAATTACTCGATGCAGTTTGATCGGTATCAGCAGGTTCCTCGGTCAGTTCAGCAGGAGGTTCTGAAGAGTTGTCACTGATCGAGTGTGAGAGATATTGCTTCATGGGATATTTTAAGTTAGGTGTTGACACATCAGTTTCGGAAAATATAATTGGCGGTTCTGTCTCTTGGGTTGGAGGTCTTTCCTTCTGGACTGTTTCAAATGGGAAATCGAGAGCGTATGGAAACTGAGAAGATAAGGGTCAAGCTTCGCGGGTTCGACCAGCGGCTGTTGGATGAGACGAGCCGCAGGATATCAGATAGCGTGAAGCAGGCCGGTGGTCGCGTGATGGGGCCAATTCCCCTTCCGACTGAGCGTAGCATTTTCACGGTGCTTCGCTCTCCGCACGTTGACAAGAAGTCTCGGGAGCAGTTTGAGATAAGGACGCACAAGCGGCTGATTGAGATAGTAGAACCTTCCCAGCGGACGGTGAAGACGATCATGGACTTGAATCTTCACCTGCCGGCTGGCGTCGAGATAGAGGTTAAGTTGTAGTGAACCCTAGAAGTGTGGGTGTGATTGCCAAGAGCCTCGGGATGACCCAGGTTTTCTTCGAGAATGGCGATGTCGTGCCGGCCTCGGTGCTTCAGGTAGAGGACTGTCGCGTGGTTCAGGTTAAGGCCGAGAAGGGGTCGGATGGCTACAACGCTGTTCAGGTTGGGATTAAGTCGCGGAAGAAGTTCAAGCGGATGACCAAGGCACTGCGAGGTCATTTGAAGCGGGCTGGCCTGGACGCGGTTGACCTGCTGCGTGAGTTCAGGGTTGACGATGTGGGTGGTTATGAGGTGGGTCAGAAGCTGGATGCTGGCCTATTTGAGGCTGGCGATCTGGTCAGGATAACAGGGATAAGCAAGGGCAAGGGCTTCGCCGGGGTACTCAAGCGGCATGGTTTTAGTGGCGGCCCTAAGAGCCATGGCTCGCATTGTGGTCGTATTCCCGGGTCTATGGGCACCTCGGCCACTCCATCCCGTGTTTTCAAGGGGAAGAAGTTGCCTGGGAGAATGGGTGGCAACCGTGTAACGCTCAGCCGGGCCAAGGTGATCAGTGTTATGAAGGAAAGAAATACAGTGCTTGTTAAAGGCGGAGTTCCTGGAGGCGCTAGCGGTCGGTATCTGCTTTTGTCGAAAGTTGTGCCCGCGAGCAAGCGTAATATATAGTGGGTTTAACTAGGGTGGAAACGAAAGTTCTTGATGCTCAGGGCAATCAGGTCGGCTCAGTCGAGCTGAACGAGTTGCACTTCGGGGTGGAGCCGAAGCCGCATGTCCTGCACGAGGTTGTGCGTGCCCAGATCAATAATTATATGAAGAAGACGGCCAGCTCCCTGACCAGAGCGCAGGTGCGGGGCGGAGGCAGAAAGCCTTTTCGCCAGAAGGGCACAGGTCGGGCCAGGGCTGGCACGAGGACTTCGCCGCTTTGGAATGGAGGCGGAGTGGTGTTTGGGCCGAAGCCTCACGTAGTTAAGAGCAAGCCGCCAAGAACCCTGCGGAGGCAGGCCTTTAGGATGGCATGGTCCGATCGGTTTTCGTCCGATGCGGTTGTTGTCGTGAGGGATTTTGGTCTGCAAGAGATCAAGACGAAGGCCTTTTTGACGACGCTAGTTGGGCTTGGTGGCATGGGTCGGGTTCTGATCGGTCTGTCTGAGAGGGACGAGGTGGTAGAGAAGTCTGCTCGGAACCTCGGGTTCCATCC
>CAZKNE010000075.1:0-647 GCA_964554005.1 uncultured bacterium
CCCTCGCGCATCCCAAGACCCCTCGGAAAAGGATAGACCTTGTGGTCAAGCCAATGTATTGCCGCGACCTCATCCGAAAATAGCGAGAACCCCCGACCAATCAGCGACAACGTAACGGTCGTCTTGCCGCATCGCGCAGCCCCGGGGATTATTATGCCATTGCCCTTGAACTCCACCGCGCCTGAATGAATCAGGAAATGGTTCTGTAGCTTCGCGATGAAGGAGTTAAAAATAGTCATGTATGAAAAGCCGGAAAATATGTCCGGATTGGAGACAACATAGACCTTGTCGTCAGAAACCACGACCGGATTGCCCCTCACTACGGGCGTCTCGATGATGTAGTTCGTCATAACGGGCTTGTCAGGAGGAGGCACAACGAAATGAGAGTACATCTTCTTGAAGTAGGAGAGAATCCGCGGTGAGTCGGACCGAATGCAGAAGTCCAGCTCGAACACCCGATAGTACTCGACATACTTGCAGAGCTTGCCGTGCCTCTTGATCACCTGCTCGGGGCTGGGAGTAACGAATCGAACCAAACTATCTCTCCTAGCGCTTCTGTCCTGCTGAACGAATGTCAAACACGTCGAACACCGCTCGACATTACTATATCTGAATCTCCTCTGAGCTACTTAAGCCCTGTTTGCCTT
>CAZKNE010000075.1:657-8106 GCA_964554005.1 uncultured bacterium
GAGCTTCGGGAATACCTCGAAGAAGAGCTCCTCAAAAAGCTCCTTTCTAAGATCGCACTCCGCATCCTCCGCCAATAGCGTCCCGTTATCGACCAGCGCCATTCCAGGACAGCCGCCCTGGCAATAGTTCTTGAACGGGCATTTTCTGCACGCCTCAACCGTTTCCATCCTGCTTGCCAGAACTTTATGCAGAGCAATGAACTTATCACTCTCCGCCGCCTGCTGCAACGTCATGTCCCAGATGTTCCCCAACTCGAATTCGGGCTGATTCAGCATCGAACAGGGGTATATCATGCCCTCGGGATCGACCTCGAACATCTCGCCCACGTGGCACCACATCTCGTCATCCGGCACGTCGATATAAAGGCCCGGCATCCCACCGCCAATGGGCAACTTGTTGTTTGAATCGGTCAGGACATTGAAGAACTCTCGGTAGAAGTGGCGGTAGCTATCTAGCGTCGGGTTGAGCGCCTCGAAGTTATCCTCCGCTCGCCCAAGCCGCGCGAGAAACAGAAACCTTATCCCACCGAGCCCAAGCCTCTCGCCCAACTCCAAAAGCGCGTCAAAATCATTGTCCGGCTGCCCCACGAGCGTGCGGCAGACCTCCACCTTCGTGCCCGCCCCGTGTGCCTGCAAAAGCCTGATCCCAGCAAGCGCCTTCTCAAACGCGCCGGCGCCTCGAACGGCATCGTGCACCCTCGCACTAGCACCGTCCAAACTCACCTGAAATATGACCGGCAGCGGGCCCAAACCACTGGCAAGCTCCTCGGTTACGAGCGTGGCATTTGTCGAGACAATCGTCTTAATCCGCTCGGCAGAATACCTCACTATCTCAACTATGTCCCCGCGCAAGAGCGGCTCGCCACCAGTGATAGCGATCGACGCATCCGGCGTCTCGGCCAACTGGTCCACGATGCCCTTGACGTCCAACGTCGAAAGGCCGTCGCTCTTGTGCAGCGAGCTAACAGCCCCGCAGTGTTTACACCTCAGGTTGCAGTGTCCTGTAATGGTGAGATGCACTCGCTTGTTGACCCTGCCGTAAGACCTCTTCCGTGTCATATCGCGGTCGCTAAACATACCGGCCGACTTAAGCTGCCTCAGTGTGCCACTAACGTCTGGCTCGACGCGGTCTAGCTCAACCCCGTAGTGACTCGAAACCACCTTCGCTATATCTGAGCTGGTCCGCCTACCGTCGCATAGCGATGCGATGAACCGGGCTGTCTCGTTGAGCATCGCGAACCTCGGCAGTCTAGGGTGCAGCAACAAAAACTGCCCATCCCTAGAAACCTCGAAAAAACCATCGGGAACTTTGGGCCTTTCAACCGAACCCGAAATCTGCTCTGTCAACCTTCAGGCTCCAATCCGCTTTCCGAACTACTCGTGAATTATCCCATCCTCTCTGAACTTCTCGATCGCTGCCTCGACATCGCTCTTGACGTCCCGCCCCTCCGGCGGACCGAGGCTCTCTGTTATCTCCGCCGCAATCTCCTCGATTGTGTGTCTGCCGTCGCAGAGCTCCCAGACGGCCGCAGCCGTTTTGTTCAGCATCGAGACCTTATCATTCTCGGCATTATACAACAACGTTTCATCGCCCATCTCGGACTTCTCTAAGCCCGGCATCGCTACCGGCCTGTACTCGCTGCCCATTAAGCTAACCTCCAAATCGTAGCAAACGCTTTCCTGAACAATCGTGCTTCAAAGCAACCGCATCAACAATGCTCTTCTTCGATGATTCATAACTCGAAGTTGACCAAAATGTCAAGTCGGCCGCCATCGCACCCAACCGCGACATTCCGCCCAAACGAAAGCGCCCAAAGCAGATCAACGCCAAAACCCTTCATTGCAGAGCAGTTGACATCGATCTTCGGGCCAGCTCATTATTGGTTGAGAGAGAACAAACTAAAAACAGATGTGAGAATCCCGCGAGTTGTGTTAGATTCTTCGCGCCCGTGGTCGGTCTATATTGTTGAATGTAAAGTTGAAACTGATATAGCAAGACGAAATGCTGATTTTCACATTAGTTCGGACCTTCAACAGGGAGATTGTATAAGATGAGAAGCAAAGCACTGATTCTGATCTTGCTCGGCCTCTTGGTGACCCTCGCTTTAGCGCCGGCTCTTGCCAGTCCGAGCCAAAAGCTAGACGTCCTGTTGCACCCGCTCCTTCAAAGGCCTCAGCCCGAACCCATTCAGGTCGAGAGCATCCTAAGGGCCCGGGGAATAGCACACTCTGTTACCGCCGCCGGGCCGCGCATTGGGCTTGTTCTCAAGGCTACTGATGACGCTAGCGCATCGGACCTTGCCGACAGAGTTATCTCGCTGGGAGGGTCGGTCGGAAGCCGCTTCGGTCGGTTTGTAACCGCCAGGGTGCCTGTCTCTGCACTTGATTCGCTTGCGGCCGTCGATTCGCTGTCCTATGCCGAGGCTGCGCGGGTGGTGAAGCCGTCGCTCAAAAAAAGCATCCCCGCCTCGAAAGGTGATCTGGCCAACTGGGGCATCCTCCTGTCCCGGAGATACGACGGGACAGGCGTCGTCGTTGGAGATGTCGATACTGGCATCGATTGGACGCACGGGGACTTCCGCAATGATGACGGCACAACGCGACTGGTCTCGTTATGGGACCAGGCCGAGGCCGGCGCTCCGCCCGCAGGTTTCAGCTATGGCACGGAGTTTACGCAATCGGAGATCAACGCCAAACTTGCGGGCAACCCGTCGATTTGGGATACGGGCCTCGACCAGGAGGGCCACGGCACGCACGTGATGAGCATTGCGGCCGGAAACGGCAGGTGTGGAGCGGGCGTCTGTGGAGTAGCGCCCAGGGCGAGCATCGTCTTCACGAAGGTCTCTTCCGGCTATGACTTCGGGATCGACAAAATGCTAGACGGCGTCAATTACATCTTCGAAAAAGCTGAGAGCCTCGGCATGCCGGCCGTCGTGAACCTCTCCCTCGGCTTCAACACCGGCGGCCACGACGGGACCTCCATTGCCTGCCAAGCGATAGATGCGCTGACCGGGCCAGGCCGAATAATCGTCAACTCCGCCGGCAACTCCGCCTATTACGATGATGGCTACGGCAACAAGTACTTCGAGCACGTCGGGTTTGAGGCAAACGATCAGGAGCAGAAGTTCGCGGCCTACATCATCTCCTATTACAGTGACGAAGGCTCGATCGAGCTATGGTATGAACCGCCGGGCGATATTGAGGTTGCTGTCGGCGCCATTGACATCTGGTATGGGGGGACGGTCGAGCACGGGCAGTTTGTTGCGCCGGGTGACTCGGTTTCGGGCAGTGTCCTTATGGATGCTGGGTCCGAGATAGCCACCTACGACATCGATGCGACAGAGACCTCGAATCCCAACAATGGTGCACGGCACGTCATCATAACGATTCGCCCAGATTCCTGGTTATCTCTGTTCTACGAGTGGACCATCACCGTGAAAGGCAACTGCTACTTCGACGCCTGGGCCGGCGAGGAGAGCTACATGCTGTTCCTTGACGAGCAGATTGGGGTTGTGGGCGGAGACAGCAGGTCATCTATCGCGTATCCGGCCTACGCCAAGCAGGTGATCTCGGTCGGCTCATACGTCACGAGAAACGAGTGGTACGACGTGTTCGGGCAGCAACAGTATGACTCAGATGCGCAGCTCGGCGCCATCTCCTACTTCAGCAGCCAGGGCCCGAGCAGACGGCCCGACCTGACTGGGCCAAAGCCCGAGATAGCTGCCCCAGGCCAGTATATCGCGGCGGCCTTCTCGGCGCAGACCTACGCGATGGGCCCGAGCTACTACTATCCCCAATACGCAGTCCACGACTACTATTACTATGTCAACGCGGGCACGAGCATGTCCTCGCCGCACGTCGCCGGAGCCGTTGCGCTCTTGCTCCAGCGCTCGTCCGGGCTTACTCCCGACGATGTCGAGCAGATACTCGCGCAAAGCGCAGCCACCGACTCCTTCACCGGTGAGGTCCACAACGACATCTACGGCTACGGGAAGCTAGACGTCCAGGCTGCCCTGAAGGTGGTTGACCCAGGCAGCGCAAACGATTTGGGCCTCGATGTGCAGGCCGATTACCCCGTGTACCAAAGAGGCGACACGCTTGAGCTGTTCGCACAGGCCGCCCACGTGGGGCCGGGCCTGAACGTTGATTTCGGAGTGGCCATCGCCCGCCCCGACGGGATGCTGCTGTTCTACCCATTCTGGACGTCAGACTACACCATGATGAACCTCTATCTGCCCGCTGACTTCACGGCTCGCGACTTTCTCCTTTACACCTGCAATGTTCAATCTGGTTCAACGCCCATTTCAACAGGCGGCAACTACATTGTCTTTGCCGCCTTCGCAGACCCCAAGACCGGAGCGTTCCTGGGTAACCTGTCGGCCAGCACTTTCGAGATCGATATATGACGTGGCCTCCCGATAAGACCCGCACCGAATGCAGGTAGCACTTGTCGTCTTCGCATACTTCATTGGCTCGATCCCGTTCGGGCTGATTATAGGACGCTTGGCTGGCAAGGATGTCCGCAGAACCGGCAGCGGCAACATCGGAGCCACAAACGTTCTGCGAGCGGCCGGCAAGGCGGCCGGCGTCATAACTCTCCTGCTCGACGTGGGGAAGGGCTACGCCGCCGTTGCGGTGGCCGAGCATTTCTCAGACCCCGACCATATTTCCCCCCTCATCTGTGGAGTTGCAGCGCTGGTTGGGCACTGCTTCTCCGTGTTTCTCAGGTTCCGAGGTGGCAAGGGCGTCGCCACGGGGCTTGGCATCTTCCTAGGCATTGCCCCCTTCTACGTCATCTTTGCACTCGGCGCATTCCTCGCGGTAGCGACGCTCACAAGGCTTGTATCCGCCGGTTCAATCGCTGGCGCGCTCACGATGCCAATTGCCTTATGGATAGGAGGCGCCTCCTCTACCCGCATTGGGGTGGCCGCCGCTATGGCTGCGCTGATCATCGCCAAACACCACGCAAATATCGCTCGTCTCGTGAGGGGCCAGGAGAGTCGCCTCGGCGGAGGGCCTCCGCTGCGACGTTCGAGGTGATGACCGCCTCATCTGTTGGGGGCATGTTGACATCGATGTGTTTCCTGGAGACCGAATAGCGCGCCTCGTCTGCGGCGGAAGGCGGCTGGGTCGGGCTAGGTCTTGAGGAACATTCACGGGGCCTTGTGGGTGCGTGTGAGCTGCTGTTTGATTCTGAAAGATATAAGTTTTCGCAATGCGTGAACATGCTTGAATGGCCTTCGGAAAAAGATAGTAGATATTCTCCATCTGCCCACAAGCGTGAGTTTGAGCCACAACACCAGCACTGACAGACCGGTGGGATTTATTGCCGGGAAAAAGCGGTAAAGTCGCCATCGAAGCACCAATCTGACCAGGCATCCCGGCAATACCTGTAGTAGAACCGTAACGCACTCAAGCCTTCGGAGCTTGGGAGTAGCATAATCCCCACCAAGAGAGAATGGCCGTGAGCCGGTATCCTGCCGAATTGCCTCAAGTCTTGCCTCCGAGAGACCTGCCTGTCGATTGATCTCCAGCCTTGGGTAGTGGCGTAGATAGAAAATGAAGATCTTGTCAGCACGGTGGTAGGAATAGAAATCCAAGGCCTTTATATAATCCTCCTCTCCCTCGCCAGGTAACCCCCAGATCTGGTCCGCGATGATCACCATCTTTCTCTCGTTGAGGAGCGAGATTGCCCGTTCTACGACTTCGTTTTTGTAGAACCGATGTAGGCAATCCTGGCGAGTTCGGGGGGTCAGAGTTTGAACGCCCATGTCCACACATTGACAGTTCATAAGTTGAAGCAGGTCGGCCGATTCACGCGTAACGGTAGGAGGGTACATCCAACAGAAGCACGGCAACCCCACCTGCTGGGCATATAATGGAGCGAATTCCCTCAGCCAACCGATATTGAAAATGAAGACGTCATCATCGAACGTTACACCCTTCATCCCGCGTGACTTTGCGATTTGGAGCTCATTTATGACATTCTGAACAGAGCGGTACCGGACGCGATCGCCGCGACCCTCGTATAGCTTGCGCAGGAAACAGTGGCAGCAGTAAGAACAAGCGTTCGGGCAGCCTCGCGAGGCCATAAGGGTGTAGGTGCTTACACCCCGCATCTCATTGTAAAAAAGGTCCTTGTCGGGAAACGGAAGTGAATCAAGGTCCTTGATGAAGTCCGGGGTGGATTGCCGACGGGTTGCCCATTCCGCATCGTCCACAGATTCGGCATGGACGTGTCGATCCGCCCTGCTTCAAGCCCTTCAACCAGTTCCAGAAGCGACTCTTCTCCCTCACCAATTATCACGAAATCAACCTGTTGCTGACGGATAACGTATTCCGGGACTGAGGTCGGGTGAATCCCACCAAAGACCACGGGAAGATTGAACTCTCGCTTGAGGCGCGCCGCCAGTTTCAATGCCCAAGCGTAGTTGTCGGTCATTACCGAGAAGGCGAGGAGATCGGGCGCTTCCTGCCGGCATTTATCAACGAGATACTCCGTGTAGTCGCAAGCACGCGCGGCCAAAGGGATATTCAGAACATTGGCCCTGAGGGGCAATGGGTCGAATAGCAGGCAGGTCTCATGGCCATGGCTCTTGAGATACGCGGATAGATATTCCACGCCGAGGTGCTCCTCGTTAACACAGACAAAAGCTACTTTCATTACTGATCCTCTCAGTCGTTGTCCACTGGGCCCGAGCCGGATGCGGCTGGACTCTTAGGGAAGTGACGGTTGGCTTGCTCGCTAGCCTCAGCCGGGGTCGCCCTGATGCGGCGGGGGCATAAACTTTGCCATCGCAACATCCTGCGCTCGACAATATCAGCCACGGCTAGACCCCGCGACTCGAACGGTATGGGCAGGTTCTCTCGCGTCCGCCACCTTGTCTGTTACAACATAGTTCACCTATGTAACCACCATTGGCCGGTGCCTCGCAGAAGCTCTCAGGTAGTCAACGGCATAGAACTTGCCCGATGTGCCAACCGCTATGGGAAGCATGCAAACCACGTCAGGTCCCTGGCTTTGGAACGACCAAAGCGCTACGAACATGCGAGAATCATCGCTGTTGGCCAACGCTCCGAGCATCTACAGCCCATGCCAGTCCAGCAGAGTCGAATCCACGTTCTTGTCATCAACCCCGCACACATTATCAACTACCCTTTCGGTCGCGTCGATTTGAAAGAGACCGCTTCGCTTGTTGCAGGAATAAGAATTGCCTCCCACGATGGAAGCAAATCGTAAGTCACTCGGCACATTCCCTTCAAGGTCCCACATCTCGTTTGCATATACACAATTCTCAGAAGCGCACTGCCAGTCGTCGCCAAGAATCCGTTGGAAACACTGCAGCCAGTTACTATGCCGAACAGGGCATTAAAGTCAACGCTCAATATCGAGGAGGAGTTTTCGTAATCGCTCGATGTTGGCGCTTTGATGCTCGCGGTCTGGGCTTG